>NZ_JACAQP010000147.1:0-728 GCF_013387025.1 Pseudomonas reactans
TGAAAAGGGTTTATGTACAAAGAACGGGCAAACCCCTATGGGTTGTCTCCGAAAACATGGAAAGAGATGTTTTTAATGTCAGCAACAGAGGCCCAAGCTTATGGAATTGTTGATCTTGTAGCGGTTGAATGACAATAGCCCGGATTTGGCGTCAATTCGTGATTTGAAATTACCCCTGCCAAGTTTCATATTAATATTCTATGACTTTTATTTACTATTCTATTGAATAAAAGGAATTCATAATCATGCGGTTAGGATCGATCTAAACCAGCCTATTATGTATATGATTCAACATGCCAACGATTAAACAACTTATTAGAAATACAAGACAGCCAATTAGAAATGTCACAAAATCCCCCGCGCTTCGGGGATGCCCTCAGCGTCGAGGAACATGTACTAGGGTGTATGTGCGACTCGTTTAGATCATGAACTAGAACAAAGGAAAGAGAACAATGTTCGAATATCAATGATCAAATAGGATAGAACGGAAAAACGAACTACATTTCCTATCTAAAAATAAGAAAACGGATCATATCCCTTTTATTGTGTATGAAATTTATGGTTTATATTGGTGTAAATCCACTCACCTCAATTCAAGATGAGAAGCAATTCTCCATTGGTAGCAAATGGTTATCCATTAAGCGGAGGAAATCTTAGTTAATATAGACCCCTCTTGCAAGAACGGACTAACAAGGTCAGCTACCCAGCCAACCTTCATAATTAAATAC
>NZ_JACAQP010000148.1:0-716 GCF_013387025.1 Pseudomonas reactans
TGTGTTTAATGTTTTATGAATATGAACTTATGTAAACGACAAGAATTATGTAATATATGTGACGTGATGTTTCATTCATAATTATTGTGTTTTATTAGCATGTTTAATCCTTGAATAATTTAGTTATTCTAAACGTCCATAGTCGATCATAGTTGTGGGAGCAATTATGAAGTAAGACTAATATGAATTGGATTGGTTGACTTTTATGGGTAAAAGTAGCAAAAGGTTGCAACCAAATTTATAGGTACTTGTCAGTGAACAAGTATTGGACTTGACCCGTTTCAAGATCACTCCATGGATCATCATCATAAGTGATTCTTGAATAAAGGTATTATCATTGTATCCTTTGACCTGAGATACATATTTGGGACTCAAGTGTAGAGTGTACTATGCTTTGATATGGTTTACTGTTGTTCTTGAAATACAGACAACCATAAAGGCCATACTCATGCATAGTACTAACTATATGAGGGGCGTATGTAGTCAAGACGGGATTTGTTCCTCTTATGTGTTGAGAGTTAGACATCTAAGGCGCCTGATTGAAAGTTGAACATAAAATGAGAATGATTAAGATCCATGTCTCATGTTCAACATGATGTCTGTGACAAAGGGATAATTGATAGATAACCTAATACATAAATTAGAGCCTCGTGTTTTCTGAAGAATTGAATGTTGTTGAATGGCACAATGTCATGTGTTATTGGGGACAGTAAAAT
>NZ_JACAQP010000149.1:0-311 GCF_013387025.1 Pseudomonas reactans
TATTTTCAACAATTGGTATCAGAGCTCGTGTGATTTAATCTGAAATTTTTGTCGAAAACTTTTGTGTAGCGTTTTTATAAACCACCAATAAGTTTTCTTTAAAAAATTTCATCTTAACATCACATTTTCATTAACAAAAAAAAAATGTCTTCCGCAAACTACTCAAACATAAATTCTGTATCTATTGCTAACAGTATAGGTTCAGGTACTCGAGCACCCATTCTTATTCCCGAAGAATATAAATCATGGGTAGGTCGTATGAATCTTCATCTCAACTCTATAAGTGAAGATGTGTGGAAATGTGTAGACGG
>NZ_JACAQP010000150.1:0-459 GCF_013387025.1 Pseudomonas reactans
AAAGATTCAGTATGAATTGCCGGATTTCCCTGAATGATGAGTTTGACCATTTTCCAGCTTTCATAAAGGTTGTTTAAAAATTTGAGGTTTATCTCATGCTGTGACTTTTTGATGCCCAAATTATTCATTTTGATGGTAATGAGATTGAATCTGTCATGAGCATCATGGATGGTCTCATGTGAAAACATTTTGAAGTTGTCAAATTCGTTTAAAACAGATGTTTTCTTGTTTCCAATGATTCTCTCATTTCCTTCAAAACGATTTTTCAAAGTTTGCCAAATTTGGTTTGCAGTTAAAAGGATTATATCATTCATTTGGCTAAGAATACTGTGGGGTATTCCAGACACAAGTTCCTTTTTGGCTTGAAGTTCAAGTTTCTTCCTTTCATTCAGTATATCCAAGTTACTCGTAAGAGAGGTCATGTTATCTGGTAGAGATCCGTCTACACATTTCCACACG
>NZ_JACAQP010000151.1:0-387 GCF_013387025.1 Pseudomonas reactans
GAACCAGTTGGGGGTAGCTATAAGAAGGAGGAAACCAGGCTAGGTCACCTACAAAGCCTCAAAAATTCTCCTCACTCGAAGACTCGAGTAAACCAGGGTTAATACTACTCATACCAGAATTAGATGGCAGAGATTGCTGCTGTGTATGAGTTCTTGATGAAGTTTCCCCCTTTTCCTGAATTTTTCTTTTCCTAAATACAACCTTATGAGCAGCTTGTATTAGCTTCTTTGTGCCGTCTGTTAGACCCGATTGTGACCCTTCAATTATTGCTTCTTTCTCCCTTTTTAGGTTGGGTATTAAATCTTTCGATAATCCTGCTGCTCCACTAAACTCGTTACCAAATTCCTGTGGCACAAACAACTTTAGTAATAATAACATTATGATAT
>NZ_JACAQP010000152.1:0-911 GCF_013387025.1 Pseudomonas reactans
TGTAATAGATAGATGGGATAAGAATTTTTGTTGATAACTCTAAAACTGGCCTAGAAAGCAATTTGAGAATTCTTCTGATATGGAATCGTAGTCTAAATAGAATCATGATCTAAAGATATCCATTAACCATAGTCTACAAAATATAGACCCCCCGCTCAGTTGATTCATTAGAATTTCTAATTTATTGATTTAATCCGGTCGGTATAGTATAAATAGAGAATTCAGAAAAAAAAAGAAGAGAACATTGTTTTTGCAAACATGAATAGAATTTTTTGAACAGTTTTTGTAAGAAAACAATTTTATCTTTATCCCCCAGCCTAGAAGGAAAGATCCTGCTTTTACTATGATGCAAAATTTTCGATTTTGATCGCTTTATAGTTAGAATTGATTGGTTGTACCTACCCAATAATCTAGAATGATTCACTATTCACTCGATTTTAGGTTTTTGGGTCATAATCATTATGTAGGAGAGATGGCCGAGTGGTTGAAGGCGTAGCATTGGAACTGCTATGTAGGCTTTTGCTTACCGAGGGTTCGAATCCCTCTCTTTCCGTACCTTCACCTAATTCATCGATCTTACTAACCACAATAGATCAAATAGCAATGGATACAACTATTCCAACAGTTAGACCTTTCTTTGATATGGATTCTCTATTCCTAATGGCTGTGGTACGGAAAATACTGTGAAAGAAAAGAGTAGAGTAGACAAGGAATGAAAATATCCCTCTCGGTCTATGATACCTAAATGGAAGAAAAATCCGGATCAAACCCTTATTTATCTTAACCTTAGGTTAATTTACTTCGCCGAAAGGGAGCAAAATGGGTCGAACCCTTATTCTTATTAGTGTTGATTTTATTTTTGTTAGGTTTAAGTCTGACGAGAATAATATTCTACAACTAGCAATTCATTT
>NZ_JACAQP010000020.1:0-80589 GCF_013387025.1 Pseudomonas reactans
CAAGATTAAATTCCAAAACCCCTGTTTGCTAACGCAGACAGGGGTTTTGTTTATGTAGAAGTCCATGAATTTCATCGGCACGTCGCTAACGCAACGGTCCGATACACAGAATTTCTTGACGACCATAGAGCATTGGAACCACCTGATCCCATCCCGAACTCAGTAGTGAAACGATGCATCGCCGATGGTAGTGTGGGGTTTCCCCATGTGAGAGTAGGTCATCGTCAAGATTAAATTCCGAAACCCCTGTCTGCTAACGCAGACAGGGGTTTTGTCGTTTTAAGGGGTAAAAGGCGCAACGCAGGGCGTACCGCTGGTCGGTTTCCTACATAAAAAGAGGAAACACCTCACAAAGTCCTAAGATTTGCCAAGCCTTGGCCGAAAGCCTGATGAGCCATGCGTGCACCGAAATAGAGCGGCCCGAGAGTCCGCCTATACCGCTACATGGAATGTTCCACTCGGCACGCTCACCCCCCTTTGGCAAAAAGAAGTCGATGAAATGAATCTCAAGTTCAGTCATAAAATTCTGCTGGCCGCGTCAGGCGTCGTGGTTCTGGCCTTCGCGTTATTCACCCTCTACAACGACTACTTGCAACGCAGCACTATCAAGCAGAACCTGGAGTCGTCCATCCAGCAATCCGGTGAGCTCACCGCCAGCAGTGTGCAGAACTGGCTCAGTGGGCGAATACTGGTACTCGAAAGCCTCACACAAAACGTTGCCCACCAAGGCAGTGGCGCCGACCTCCCAGGTCTGGTCGATCAACCGGCATTCACCTCTAACTTCCAGTTCACCTATGTTGGCCAAACCAACGGTGTGTTCACCCAGCGTCCAGACGCAAAAATGCCCGATGGTTATGACCCTCGTCAGCGCCCCTGGTACAAACAGGCAGTAGCGGCAGATAAGCCCATGCTTACCCCGCCCTACATGGCCGCCGTAGGCGGTCAGATCGTGACCATCGCCATGCCGGTGAAGAAGAATGGTGAATTGCTCGGTGTAGTCGGTGGCGACCTGAGCCTGCAGACCCTGGTGAAGATCATCAACTCGGTAGACTTCGGTGGGATCGGCCATGCGTTCCTGGTCAGCGGCGATGGCCAAGTCATCGTCAGTCCTGATCAGGACCAGGTGATGAAGAACCTCAAGGACATTTACCCCGGTACCCAGGTACGCATCGAGAAGGTCAATCAGGATGTCGTCCTCAATGGTCAGGATCGCATTCTGTCGTTTACCCCCATAAGTGGCTTGCCCGGCGCAGATTGGTACATCGGTCTGTCGATTGATAAAGACAAAGCCTACGCACCGTTGGGCAAGTTCCGCACTTCCGCGCTGATTGCCATGTTGATCGCTGTGGTGGCGATTGCCGTGCTCCTGAGTTTGCTGATTCAAGTCTTGTTGCGCCCCCTCACCACCATGGGCGTAGCGATGCAAGACATTGCCCAAGGGGAGGGTGACCTCACCCGCCGTCTCGCTGTGACCAGCAAGGACGAGTTCGGCGAAGTGGGTAGTGCCTTCAATCAGTTCGTAGAACGCATTCACGCCTCGATTTCGGAGGTGTCTTCCGCAACCCGCCAAGTGCACGATTTGTCCCAGCGTGTGATGGCCTCGTCCAATGCCTCGATCATCGGTTCCGACGAGCAGAGCGCGCGTACCAACAGCGTGGCAGCAGCGATCAACGAACTGGGCGCCGCTACCCAGGAAATCGCACGTAACGCCGCCGACGCTTCACAGCACGCCAGCGGCGCCAGTGAGCAAGCCGACGATGGGCGCAAAGTGGTGGAGCAAACCATCCTTGCAATGTCGGAGCTGTCGCAGAAGATCAGCCTGTCCTGCACTCAGATCGAGACCCTCAACGCCAGCACCGACAACATCGGCCACATTCTGGATGTGATCAAAGGCATCTCACAGCAAACCAATCTACTGGCACTTAACGCCGCCATCGAAGCGGCCCGTGCGGGAGAGGCCGGCCGAGGCTTTGCAGTGGTTGCCGATGAGGTGCGCAACCTGGCTCACCGCACTCAAGAGTCGGCCGAAGAGATCCACAAAATGATCACTTCGCTGCAAGTGGGCTCGCGTGAAGCGGTCACCACCATGAACGCCAGCCAAACCTCCAGCGAAGAAAGCGTTGAGGTCGCGAACCAGGCCGGTGAGCGCCTGGTCAGCGTAACGCAGCGGATTGTCGAGATCGACGGCATGAACCAGTCTGTCGCGGCGGCGACTGAAGAACAGACGGCCGTGGTGGAAACGCTCAACGTCGACATTAATCAGATCAACCTGCTGAACCAGCAGGGCGTGGCCAATCTCAACGAAACCCTGAAAGATTGCGATGCGTTGTCGCAGCAGGCTAATCGACTGAAGCAATTGGTCGACAGTTTCAAGATCTGACCCGCTGACTGATCAGGCAGGAGCTGGCCATCTCGCTCCTGCCGCTTAGCCCAGTATCCGCTGGACATTCTCCAGGGCGCTATCGGCGAAACCCTGCACAAACTGTTCAAACCCTGTGTCTGCCCTGTCGATGGGCTCGGCAATTATTGTCCATGTCACCTTGGAGCGCCGCGCACCTAGGGCCTCCACACAGATCGCCGCCCATAGCCTGGCCACACCGAGGGTGTTGTAGATCGTGGTCCAGGTCATCTGCATGGCCTGCTCGTCCCGGCTATTGAGTTGCTCCACCACACAGTTGCCATCGCGGAAAAACTTTGTGCGCAAGGCACCCACACCTGTACCCATCATTTCGATATGCGTCAACGCAGGAATGAACACATTGAAGCCGGAAAATTGTCCCACCACGTCCCATAGCTGGGGGGCAGGGCAGTCGACCTCGGTAAAGGCCACTATCGGCAGGCCGATCGGGTTGCGAATTAACGTATCGGGTTGCAGTGTTTTCATAAGGTCGTCCTGAGGCGTTCATAGAAAGCCGATGGCCTCCAGGTAGTTGCAGCCCTTACTCAAGAGGGCCTGGTCTTTTTCGGGATAGCGGGCCCCCATCTGCTGGACACCCTGTCGCGCGTTGTCGTGGCGAATCATTGAGGTATCGCTGATGTCTTCGTCGAGGCGGTCGAGATAAAAACCAAGCACGCCAAACAGTGCGTTGTCCTGGCTGACCGTTCGTAGCGATTGCTGCCATTGCGCCACACTTACCCGCTTGAAACAGTGTCCCGCGCGGCTAAATGCATCCAGGTAGTGCGCCCAACTCAACGGCTGGGGGTTGTGCAGGTTGAACACATTCCTGTCGGCTTGAAAACGGTTGCAATGGAATGCGATGAAGCGTGCCAGGAAGTCCACCGGCATCAGGTCGAAGTTCAGCGACAGCTTCGGTAGCAGGCCCAATTGCAGTGATCCCTTGAGCATCAACATCAGGCGATTTTTCTGAGGCTGGCAGACACCCGTGAGACTATTGAAACTGATGTTGCCGGGACGATGGATGTTCACCCAGGCTCCGCGCTCCACGGCACGTCCCAATTGCCGCTCGGCGACCCATTTGGAAAGGTTGTAGCCATTCCTGATGTACAGCGGCAGTGCGGTCGCGGCGGGCGTTTCGAGGACATAGCCTTGGGTGTCGATACTGCTTGAAGCCGACAGCGTCGAGATGAAGTTGAAGGTCTTCTTGCAGTGCGTCTCGCAGAGGCGCAGGCATTCGAGGATGGGGACAACGTTATCCCGGCTCAGCGACGCATAGTCCATCACGTGGTTGACCTGTGCCGCGTTGTGTACCAACACCCCAAAATCTTTGGCGAGTGCCTCATAGGTATCGTTGGCCAAACCCAATCGAGGCAGGCTGACATCAGCGGCAAGTACCTGCACTCTGCTCAGGTCCAGGTGTTCCAGGTGATATTCGCGCAACGCTTGGATGAATCGCGCCATTGCCGATTCTCCAGATTTTTCGCGTACCAGGCACGCTACCTTGGTTGCTCCAGCTGCAAGCAATGCTTCGACGATGTGGACACCCACAAAACTGTTGGCCCCCGTAACGATCATTTTGTAAGGATCGCCCGCGCAAGTTTCGGGCAGCGTGTTTAGCGACCCCTCTTGTTGAGCGTCGCGAATCGCCTGGCCGGCGTGTGTTTCGGGTCGTTCGCCATTCTCCACCCATGCTGCAAGCGTACGAATTGTCGGTGCCTCGATGAAGTGGCTTAATGAAAAGCTACGGCCGAATTCTTCGCGAAAACGCAGCAAGAGAGTCGACAGCAAAATCGAATGGCCGCCGAGGTCGAAGAAGCTTTCATCGATAGACAATTCATCCATGGGCAACGCCAGCAGCTCGACCCACAAGCGGGTCAGTTGAATCTGAAGTGGGGTTCGTGCAGTGCTGCGGGCTGTCGGCAAATTGGGTTGGAGCGGGAGTGCCAGCAACGCCTCACGGTCGATTTTGCCGTTACTGGAACACGGTATGCATGGCAGCTCATCCCAGGCGCCGGGCTGCATGTAGTCCGGCAGCCACTGCCTTGCATGCTGTTGCAGCGCCTTCATGCTGGCTCCTGGTTCAGGTTGCGCGGCAAAGCCACGGATCCTGCGGTCACGGTCGATCACCACTGCTACTTGTCGATACAGTCGACTGCTGCGCAGGCACTGCTCAATCTCCAGCGGTTCTACCCGAAAACCACGGATCTTCACTTGGTCATCTCGCCGTCCTCCCAGCACGATCCCGTCGGCGGTCCACTGCGCCAGATCGCCACTGCGATAAGCCCGCAGCGGCAGGCCGCCTGGCACGGCCAGCTCCACAAAAGGATTGGCAGCCTGTGACGAGGCGTTCACATACCCCAGGCTCACTCCGGGGCCGACGATATACACCTCACCCATCACCTCCTCATCCACCGGTTGCAGGTGTTCATCGAGGATCAGCACCTGGCTGTTGGCGATGGGGTGGCCGACGTTGCGATTGCTGTCACTGGGGCGCAGCGTCCGATGGGTGATCAGCACCGTGGCCTCTGTAGGCCCATAGAGGTTATGGAACTGGCACTGCGCTGAAAGACGTTCGATCACATGGGGTTCGCACACATCTCCACCCGTCAGCAGGTGCTTCAGGTGCAGCGGTCGATCGGGCGGCAGGATGCTCAGCAGCGCAGGCGGAAGAAAGGCGTGGGTGACGCGCTGCCGGTGGAGCAGGTCCAGCAGCTGTTGAGGGTCTTGTCGTTGCTCTGCACTGGGGACAATCAACGTGGCGCCCGCTATCCAGGCGGGGAAAATATCGATCAGCGATGAGTCGAAGCCCAACGGCGAGAACTGCAAGACGCGGCTCTGTTCATCCAGGCTCACACAGGACCTGAACCAGGCCGTGAAATGTGCCAGGTTCGCTTGGCTGAGCAACACGCCTTTGGGTTGCCCGGTGGTGCCCGATGTAAAGAGCATCAGGCAGGGCGCATCGGCATGACCGTGTCGGCTCGCCAACGACCGTGTGAGGTCGACGTCGTGTAGATCATGGCTGCTGACATCCAATGAGATGAAACGCGCTCTTAATGGATGCTGACCGGCGTCCAGCAATACCTGGGCGCCTGCGCTTTCAAGCATGGCCTGATGGCGGTGAGTAGGGTGGTCGGGATCCAACGGCAGGTACGCCGCTCCACAGCCCAGCACGGCAAGAATGCTGGCGTACGCTTCGATGGTTTTTTCCAGGCAGACACCAACGACTGCGGGTGTTTGTCCAGTCACCAACAAGGGCTGCAAGCGCTGCTGAATTGCCAGTGCGTGAGCGTGCAACTGACGATAGGTCACTTCACTGGCACCGATCTTCAATGCGGGCCGGTCGGCAAAAGTATGAAGGCTCGCCTGCAACCGATTGATCAGTGGCACTCGGGCGACCTCTATCACGGCAGGGTCTGCGGTGTGATTGAACCGATGGGTGAATGCCAGCGCCTCCAGCGTTTCCAGGCTTTGTTCGGGCCAGTCATTGGCGAGCGCATTCAATTCGAAATAACCAGGATCTCGCGAGAAGCCACTGATGTGCAGCGTGGCCCATTCCACTAATTCGCGGGTGACGCGCCGGCGTAGCCTTTGACCGTTGCCACTGGGCTCATCGGCTATATCCAGTACTGCCAATAACGTTCGATCTGGCCCATAGGCGCGCAGTTGCAGCGCGGGCAGCCCGCAGTCTGTTATCGGACCGACGCCCACACGCAGGCTTAATCTTGGGGTCGGGCTTGTGTTGTCCTGTACCGACTGCCCTCCGTCATCGATGCACAGGTCGACGCCCTTGTTGCCCGTGATATGCCCATACTGTTCCAGCGCTTGTCTGACGGCCTCCAAGGCATTGCTGGCGCCGGAAAATCCAATGTTCAGCCGCCTCATGCCACCCTCCCGGACACCGGCAGGTAATCGCTCAACGCCTGCGCCACGCTCGGCGTTTGCAGCAAACCGCTGTGTTGCAGGAAACCAAGGATATTGCCCATCAATGGGTGCTGGCGGGTGATAGGAAAGGCCTGTGCCGCAACTTCAGCGCGTAACGCGTCGCGTAGGCTGACGCTGATGTCGAGGTGTCCGATCAAGTACAGGTCGAAGTTTTTTTGCAGGTCGTTTGTCAGGTACTGAGCCAGAAAAATCGGCAGCACCTTGGCGATGTCATTGCGGTCCTCCTCACTCGCGGTTTGCCAATACAGGCGTACGAGCCGTACCCAGAACTGAGCGTGGCGGCCCTCATCAAACAGGTGGTCGGCCATCAAGCCACGGATGGAGGCTTTCACGCTGGTGTCCTTGGCGAATGCCGCCACATCGTGGGTCACGGTGTTTTCAGCGATTGCCACGCCAATCAGCGCGACAGCATCGCGCAGATGGACGGGCGCCAACGCCTGGGCCGTTGGTAGCGCGTGGCTCAGCTCTATTTCTTCGGGCAGTTCCAGCGGTTGTATGCCGGTCATGGCCACGGTTTGTTGCAGGAAATCCAGCGCAACCAGTGCGTGATAATCCTCGTCCACGACGACGGTCATCGCATCCACGCGGCAGGCCAGCGGGAAGGGCACCGCGAAGCGATTCTTGGCGATGCTGCGTGCAGTCTTGTCGACGATCTCGGTCTCGAATATCACCACGTCATTGATGAATTTGTAAAAGCTCTGCACCAGTACAAAATCGCGCCACTGGGGGCAGTGCTCAAGGAAGGTCGAACAGAGCACCAGGGGCTGACGGCACAGCGGGTAGATCAGTTTGTCATCGCTCTCCAACAAGCGTCGAGGCCGTGTGCGGATGGTTGCGCGGCGCTCCCAGTCATCGGCGATGGCTTGGTAATCGCCGGCGTTCATGGGTGCACCTCTTGCAGCGAGGCCTGAAGTTCATCCCAGAACGCGAGACGGCTTTGCACGGCTGCGAGTGCGGCGTCGTTGGCCTGTTGCGGATACGTCGGGTCTACGCTGGCCAGGCGATCGAGCAACTGCTCGGCTGCTGGCCCGTGATGCGTGGCGTCCAATTCGATGTGGCGCTTGAGGTAGGCGCACAGGGTTGGCGCCTGGCGATGAATGAATTCATCAGATTGCAGGATGCGTTCGAACATCCCTGGGATGACATGCTCGCGGCCGTGCAGGAAGGTGGCCGCCACACAATGGGTCGGCGCATGCAACGCAAGGTGCAAGGTGTCGTTGACGAAGCGGCTGACGCCGGGAGGAAGCTCGACCTGATTCAAGGCTGCCGTGGCCCCCAGGCCTTGGCATTGCAGCGCAACAAAGTGGTTGATGGACGAGGTGTTGGCGCCCACTTCCGCCATGGCTTCCAAGTACAGTTCGAAATGGCTGCAGTAGCCTTGCACGGGATGTTCGTCTGACTCCTCACCCAGCACGATCTCATTGATCAGCCGCGCTGCCAGCGGGTCTGCAGGTGGCAGCCAGGGCAGGCGAGTGCAGGTCAGGTCCTGTTGCAGGCGTTTTGCGAGGGTCATGAAGTCCCAGACGGCAAATACATGACTTTCCATAAAAAGTTGTAACTTACGCAGGGAAGTTATTTCTGAAAATACCGCATGGCTGCATAACTGCAGCTTTGCTGTTTCAAGTAAAGTTTGATGCATGGTTGATGCCTATAAAATGTTGCGTCTGCTGTGAAAAAACAGCGATGAGTTTGTAGTTGTCGGGAGGTGCGCAGGTATAAGCCTCTGCCGGCGCGCAGAACTACCTAACGATAGGCGCTGCAATGCCGTGCGAAGTGGTTTAGTAATAAATGATGATAGAGGTATTAACTATGTTGGCAGGCATACAAATATATTAGAAGTTTTTCTAAATAATATAGTTTGTAAGTTGATTGCTTGGGTCGTGGTGGGAAATCTCTTCGCCAGCTGGCACTAAGCTTAGTTAGTGCCAGCCGCAATATTGGAAGGTCCGCCGAGGAGCGTTCAATACCCTATTGCGTGAATTTCGTGCCGTGGGCATCCAAGCCATTGAGATACGCCGTGATCACCTCCATGCCGCGCATCAAGTGATTGCGCAGCGTCAGGATGCTTTCCTGGGTTTTCTTTTGCGCCACGAGGCTAAGCAGTTCGCGGTGGTCTTCCTGGGACGTCTCGCCCAAACCCATGGCCTCAAGGTTGTACCTCAGGAATCGTTCCTCCTCGTTCAAGCCGTGCTCCACCAATTTGAGCAGCCGCTGGTTTGGGGCCTTGCCATAAAGCGCCATGTGGAAAAGACGATTGAGGCGTCCAATCTCGGCGTAGTCTTTTTCCTGTTCGAGCGCACAAATAAAGGCCTCCGCTTCCACGATATCGGCTTCGGTGAGCAAGGGAATCGACAGGCGCAGAGCTTCAGACTCCAGCAACATCCGCAGTTCATAGGTCTCGGCCGAATTGTCTTCGATCAACGGTGCAACGACGGCGCCCTTGTGGGTCACTACATGCAACAGTGACTGGGATTCCAGCTGGCGTAAGGCTTCGCGTACCGGCATGCGACTGACCCCGAACAGGCTCGCCAACTCTTGTTGGCGCATGGCAGTACCACAGGGTAAACGGCCATCCAGGATGGCGTTGCGCAAGGTTTCTTCAATTACTGAGCGAGCGAGATGGGCGGGAATAGGACCGCTGATCTTTATGCTGTTCAAAGGGGTCGGCTTCTGCGTCACGGTTACGCTATCCTCCTTATTAAAATGGGTGTGCTTAATTGGATCCAATGCACACTAGAGACTGCCCGTAAGCTTGTCAAACGGGCACAGTTTCGGCTTGTAAGCGTTTCAACATCGCGCTCCCCGCGCCCACAGCCTGTATTTATGCCGCCTTACACAGTCAGGTTCATCAAGCCTGCTTAAGAGCCGTCAATGGCAGCAGCAGTTCCTATCTATTGAACACTCTACCTCTGCGGTTTATTCCCTCCGGTTGCCAGCCGATCCGGGATTGGGCGGCACATTCCTGTATATCGATATTCGCTAACGGTATTTAAATTGCTGTTCTTATATCTATAAAGTCACTCTCCTGTCTGACCGGGAGTGACCTCATGTCCGCCACCTCTACTGTTCCAACAGCGACCGCTACCGCCCAAACCTTCGAGATTCGTCCATTGTCTGGCAGTGTCGGCGCCGAGATCATTGGCCTGGACTTGTCGCGCCCGGTCAACGACCAGGATTTTGTGCGCATCCATCGCGCGCATCTGGACCATCATGTCGTAGTGTTCCGCGACCAGCGTATCACCCCTGAACAGCAGATCGCCTTCAGCCGCCGCTTTGGCGTGCTGCAGATCCATGTACTCAAGCAGTTCCTGCTGCCCAACCACCCGGAAATCCTGATCGTCTCCAACATCATCGAAAACGGCCAGTCCATCGGCCTGGGAGACGCGGGTAAGTTCTGGCACTCGGACCTGTCCTATAAGGAACTGCCGAGCCTGGGTTCGATGCTGCACGCTCAGGAGTTGCCCTCTGAAGGTGGCGACACGTTGTTCGCCGATATGCACAAAGCCTGGGACCAATTGCCCGAGCACCTGCGCAGGGCCGTTGAGGGCCGCAGCGCCGCGCACTCCTACACCGCGCGCTACAGCGAAACCAAATTCGAAGGCAACTGGCGCCCCACATTGACCCCCGAACAGCTCGCCCAAGTCGCCGAAGTGGTGCACCCCATCGTGCGCACCCACCCGGAAAACGGCCGCAAGGCACTGTTCGTCAGCGAAGGTTTCACCACGCGCATCGTCGGCCTGCCGGAAGACGAAAGCCGCGACCTGCTGGCCCAGCTCTACGCCCACAGCGTGTTGCCGCAAAACATCTACCGCCACCAATGGCAGCCCCATGACCTGGTGTTCTGGGACAACCGCTCGCTGATCCACCTGGCAGCCGGTTGCCCGAGCCATCTGCGCCGCAAGTTGTTTCGCACCACCATTCAGGGCGACGCGCCTTTTTGATTCGGAGCATGACCATGTCCAGGAACATTCCATTCGCACGACTGGCCGCGACTGTCGGCCTGGGTATCAGCCTGTTGGCCGGCAGCCTGGTTGCACCCTCGGCCGCGCAGGCCGAAGGTGAGATCCGTATCGCCGAACAGTTCGGCATCGTTTACCTGTTGCTCAACGTAGTGCGCGACCAGAACCTGATCGAAAAATACGGCAAGCAGGAAGGCATCGACATCAAGGTCGACTGGACCCAACTCTCCGGCGGCGCCGCCGTCAATGATGCGCTGCTCTCCGGTTCCATTGACATTGCCGGTGCCGGTGTCGGCCCACTGCTGACTATCTGGGATCGCACTCACGGCAAGCAGAACGTCAAGGCCGTCGCGTCCCTCGGTAACTTCCCTTACTACCTGGTGAGCAACAACCCTAAGGTCAAGACCATCGCCGACTTCACCGAGAAGGACCGCATTGCCGTGCCGGCGGTGGGCGTGTCGGTGCAGTCGCGCTTCCTGCAATATGCCGCTGCCAAACAGTGGGGCGACAAGGAATTCAACCGCCTCGACAAGTACACCGTCGCCGTTCCTCACCCCGACGCCACCGCAGCATTGATCGCCGGCGGCACCGAGCTGACCGGGCATTTTTCCAACCCGCCGTTCCAGGACCAGGCCCTGGCCAATCCGAACGTGCATGTGGTGCTGAACACCTACGACCTGCTCGGCCCGAACTCGCCGACGGTGCTGTTCGCGACTGAGAAATTCCGCAACGACAACCCGAAAACCTACAAGGCGTTCGTGGAAGCGTTGACCGAAGCCGCGCAGTTCGCCCAGAACGACAAAGGCGCGGCGGCTGATACCTACATCCGTGTGACCAAGGCCAAGATCGACCGCGCCGAGCTGCTGAAAATTATCGACAACCCGCAGTTCGAATTCAGCGTCACACCGAAAAATACCTACCCGCTGGCGGAATTCCTCTACCGCGTCGGCGCCATCAAGAACAAGCCTGCATCGTGGAAGGACTACTTCTTCCAGGACGCCAAGCCCCTGCAAGGAAGTTGAAATGAACGCGCCCTTGCAAGGCCACACGGCCAGCAACCTGCATACCACTGCCCCGTTGCTGGCGGTGGATCACGTCAGCCTGGAATACCGCACCCCGGAGCGCGTGGTGCGCGCCACCCACCAGGTCAGTTTCGAGATCGACCCGGCCGACCGCTACGTGCTGCTCGGCCCGTCGGGCTGCGGCAAATCCACGTTGCTCAAGTCCATCGCCGGGTTTATCAAACCCTGCGAAGGCGAGATTCGCCTGTTGGGGCAAAAGGTCGAACAACCGGGCCCGGACCGCATCGTAGTGTTCCAGGAATTCGACCAGCTACCACCGTGGAAAACCGTCAAACAGAACGTGATGTTTCCGCTGCTGGCCTCGAAAACCTTGAAGCGCGCCGAAGCTGAAGAGCGCGCGCTGCACTACCTCGACAAAGTCGGTCTCACCGCCTTTGCCGACGCCTACCCACACACCCTGTCCGGCGGGATGAAAGCCCGTGTCGCCATCGCCCGTGCCTTGGCCATGCAGCCGAAAATCCTGCTGATGGACGAACCCTTCGCGGCCCTCGACGCGCTGACCCGGCGCAAGATGCAGGAAGAATTGCTGCTGCTCTGGGAAGAGGTGCGCTTCACCCTGTTGTTCGTCACCCACTCCATCGAAGAAGCGCTGGTGGTGGGCAATCGCATCCTGTTGCTGTCGCCCCATCCGGGGCGCGTGCGCGCCGAAATCCACAGCCATCAATACGACCTGCACAGCCTCGGCGGCGTGGAATTCCAGGCCTCGGCGCGGCGCATTCATCGCTTGCTGTTCGATGAAGCGCCCGAGGCCGAGCGTGAGTTGGGTTTCGCTGACATCCGCATCGCGTATTAAGGGGAACATCCATGCGCCAGGAATATGAAATTACCCTAGAACCGCTGCTCAGCGTCCCTGTGGAGCGCGAACTGCCCCTACGTCAGCGCCTGTGGCAACAAGGCTGGCTGCGCAAGGGCCTGATCCTGATCGTACTCGCGATTCTCTGGGAAGCCGTTGCACGCTACCAGAACAACGACCTGTTGTTGCCGAGCTTCCTGCAAACCTTTCACGCGCTGTACGACGGCCTGCTCAGCGGCGAACTGCTGAGCAAAGTCAGCATTTCGCTGGTGGTGCTGATCAAGGGTTACCTGATCGGTATCGTGCTGGCGTTCGCCCTGACCACCTTGGCGGTGTCGACCCAACTGGGCCGCGATCTGCTCAGCACCCTGACGTCGATGTTCAACCCGCTGCCGGCCATTGCGCTACTGCCACTGGCGCTGCTGTGGTTTGGCCTGGGGCAGAACAGCCTGATCTTTGTGCTGGTGCACTCGGTGTTGTGGGCGCTGGCGCTCAACACCTATTCCGGGTTCCTCGGCGTGTCCGAAACCTTGCGCATGGCCGGGCGCAACTATGGCCTCAAGGGCATGCGTTTTGTGCTGTTCATCCTGATCCCGGCGGCGCTGCCGTCGATCCTCGCAGGCCTCAAGATCGGCTGGGCATTTGCCTGGCGCACGCTGATCGCTGCCGAGTTGGTGTTCGGGGCCACCAGCGGCAAGGGCGGCCTGGGGTGGTACATCTTCCAGAACCGCAACGAGCTGTATACCGACAAGGTGTTTGCCGGACTGGCGGTGGTGATCCTGATCGGCCTGTTGGTGGAAAACCTGGTATTTGACACCTTTGAGCGCCTGACCGTGAAGCGTTGGGGGATGCAGCGCTAAACAGGAATGATTGCTCTTTGCCCGCCGTGAACCCGATAATGCCGGCCGAATCTGACGCCGCCCTGGCGTCAGGCGTACCCGGTAAAAGGATTTACGACGATGCGGTTTTTTGTCTTGGCAGCAGCCTTGTTATTGTCGACCTCGGTCTTCGCGGAGTTCGTGCCCGAGGTGGTCAGCATGCCCAAGCCGCTTTATCCCAGTCACCTGACCTTCACCCAAGGGCATGCGCGCATCAGCTTGAATATTCACAACAACGGTACGGTCAGCGATGTCAAAGCGCTCAGCGCCACCAAGCCGGCGTTTGGTGAGGCTGCCGTGGCTGCGGCTACACTCTGGCGCTTCAAACCTTGGACGGTCAGTGCCGATCGGCCGGCGGTGCTCGATGCGCAGAACGATATGATTTTCACGCCCGAACCACCGAAGAAAGAAACGACTCAACTGACCTTCACCCAAACCACCTACCAATCCTGCAGCGCGCTGACGGAAGAAGTAAGCCAGTTCCGTCGTGAGCATCCCACCCGTCCGTTGATCGCCATGAAGAGCTTTGCCATTACCCGTGTGGCGGTAATGTTTCCGGCGTTAAGCGGTAAAAGCGACTACAACGAAGGACTGACCCGTGCCGACGAACTGGAAAACTCCCTGCCGGACATCGTGCGCAAATGCCAGGCTCATCCCAAAGCTGCTTACGCGGACTACCTGCCCCGTAACGTGAAGCGCTACCTGTAAAGCCTGCTACGATTGCGCCCAGTTCACTCTCCATGGGTCACGAGTGCTTGGCATGCAACTACCGGACATGAACCTGCTGGTCGCCCTCGACGCCTTGCTCGACGAGGGCAGTGTGGTCGGCGCCGCGCGCCGCATGAACCTCAGCCCGGCGGCCATGAGCCGCACTCTTACGCGTATCCGCGAAGCCGTCGGCGACCCGATCCTGGTGCGCGCCGGTCGCGGCCTGGTGCCAACGCCCAAAGCCCTGCAGTTGCAAGGCCAGGTGCGCAACGTGGTGGAGCAGGCGGCGCTGCTGTTCCGTTCGGCGGACCAAGTGGATTTGAGTACATTGCGCCGTCGCTTCAGCGTGCGCGCCAATGACTTTTTCATCGGCGTGTACGGCGGTCGCCTGTTCGACACCATGGAGCGCATGGCGCCATTGTGCGAGCTGTGCTTCGTGCCCGAGGGCGACACCGACGACGAAGCCCTGCGTGAAGGCCGATTGGATTTGCGCGTGAGCAACACAATGCCGGTCACCCCCGAAGTGAAAGTGCAGAACCTGTTCTCCACCACCTTCGTCGGCTTGGCGCGGGAAGACCACCCGTTGTTCGACGAAGAAATCACCGCTGCACGCTTCGCCAGCTATTCCCATATCAGCATCTCGCGGCGCGGCATTGCCCGTGGGCCGATCGACACCGCGCTGAATGCCCAGGGCCTGGAGCGCCGCGTGGCGATGATTGCGCCTGGCTTTCACGGCGCGATGTTCATGCTGCCCGATTCCGACCTGCTGCTGCCGGTGCCCAAGGAAGCGCTGTTGAGCGCCAATCGCCTGAAGCTGCCCCTGCGGTCGTTCGCCCTGCCAATCTCGTTGCCAACACTGGTACTCGCCCAATCCTGGCACCCGCGCTTCGACAAAGACCCTGCTCACAAATGGCTGCGCGAAACCATGCGCGAGAGTTGCCACGCCACCTGGCTCGAAGCGCAGCCTGTCTGATCGTTGCGTCTGGCGCACTTATATCCTACCAACAAGTAACTTTTTGTCATGTGTGTGCCTGATTAAACTGCTCGGGTATTTAACATTCCGAGTTACCTGTTCATGACCTCCCTCGCTGCCCCCACCCTTGCGGCTGCAGCCAAACCCACTGCCATGACCCCACCCGTATTCGGCCCGCGCATCATCATCGGGTTGGTCGGCGTGTTGCTGGCGGTGCTGGTCTCCGGCCTCAATGAGATGGTCACCAAGGTGGCCCTCGCTGATATCCGTGGTGCGCTGTACATTGGCTTTGACGAAGGCACCTGGCTGGTCGCGGCCTACACCGCGACTTCCGTGGCGGCCATGGCGTTTGCGCCCTGGTGTTCGGTGACCTTTTCGCTACGTCGCTTCACGCTGTGCGCCATCGGACTGTTCACGGTGCTCGGCATCCTGTGTCCGTTCGCGCCGAACTACGAAAGCCTGTTGGTGCTGCGCACCGTGCAAGGCCTGGCCGGTGGCGCGCTGCCGCCGATGCTGATGACCGTGGCCCTGCGTTTCCTGCCGGCCAACGTCAAGCTGTACGGCCTGGCTGGCTACGCGCTCACGGCCACCTTCGGCCCGAGCCTCGGCACGCCCCTGGCGGCGCTGTGGACCGAGTACGTCGGCTGGCAGTGGGCGTTCTGGCAAATCGTCGCGCCGTGCCTGCTGGCCATGATTGCCGTGGCCTACGGCCTGCCGCAGGATCCGCTGCGCCTGGAGCGCTTCAAGCAGTTCAACTGGCGTGGCTTGCTGCTGGGCTTCCCGGCGATCTGCATGCTGGTCATCGGCATCCTGCAAGGCAATCGGCTGGACTGGTTCGAGTCGGGCCTGATCACCTTCCTGCTGTGTGGCGGCAGCCTATTGCTGGTGCTGTTCATGGTGAATGAATGGTCGCAGCCGATACCGTTCTTCAAATTGCAGATGCTTGGCCTGCGCAACCTGTCGTTCGCGTTGATTGTGCTGGCGGGCGTGCTGATGGTGCTGACCTCGGTGATCATCATCCCATCGAGCTTCCTCGCCCAGGTCCAGGGTTACCGTCCGCTGCAAACCGCGCCGGTGATGCTGTTGATGGCGATCCCACAGTTGATCGCGCTGCCGCTGGTGGCGGCGCTGTGCAACCTGCGCTGGGTCGATTGCCGCTGGGTGCTGGGGATCGGCCTGGGCATGCTGGTGCTGTGTTGCGTGGGCAGTGCGCACCTGACCTCAGAGTGGATTCGTGACGATTTCTACGGCCTGTACCTGCTGCAGATCTTCGGGCAACCGATGGCCGTGTTGCCGCTGCTGATGCTCTCCACCGGCAGCATCCAGCCCATGGACGGGCCGTTCGCGTCCGCCTGGTTCAACACCATTAAAGGCCTGGCGGCAGTGATTGCTACCGGCGTTCTCGACACCTTGACCACCCAACGCCTGCACTTCCACTCGACCATGTTGGTCGACCGCCTGGGCAATTCGCCCCTGGCCGACGGTGACGCGCCGGGCCTGGCGCACCGCCTGCACGAGCAGGCCGTGGTGCTGACTTCTTCGGATCTGTACTACGTCATGGCCGCGGTCGCGGTGGCGTTGATCCTGCTGATTTTCTGGATGCCCACGCGGATCTTTCCGCCTCGCGCACCGACTTGATAGAAAGGACTGTTCATGAAACGCAAAGACAAAATTGCCGTCTCCGTCATCGCCGTATTTGCCGTCGGCGTGTTGGTATACCTGGTCGCGCCGAGCGTGCTGGGCAGCAAGCGCCAGACCACCAACGACGCTTTCGTCGCCGCTGACTTCACCCTGGTGGCGCCGCGCGTGGCTGGGTTTATCAAGGAAGTGCTGGTGGAAGACAACCAGCGCGTCAAGGCCGGGCAACTGCTGGCACTGATCGATGACCGCGACTTCCGCGCCGCCGCCCAGGCGGCCGACGCCGATACCTTGGTGGCCCAGGCCCAACTGAAAAACGCCACGGCGACCCTGGAGCGGCAAAGTTCGGTCATCGCTCAGGCCCAGGCCACCGTCGCGGCAGATCGCGCCGAAATGGCCTTCGCCGAGCACGAGTTGAACCGCTACAACCACCTCGCCGGAGTCGGCGCCGGCACCGTGCAGAACGCCCAGCAAGCCAAGACCCGCATCGACCAGGCCACCGCGCGCCTGGCGAATGCCACGGCTGTGCTGGCGGCGGAACGCAAGCAGGTGGAAATCCTCACCGCCCAGCGCGATGCCGCTGAGGGTGGGCTCAAACGTGCCCAAGCCGCGTTGGAACTGGCCAGTTTTCAACTGTCGTACACGCGCATCGTTGCGCCGGTGGATGGCATGGTCGGCGAGCGTGCAGTGCGGGTGGGCGCCTATGTGACGCCGGGCAGCAAGATCCTCGCGGTCGTGCCGCTGGAAGAGGCCTATGTGGTGGCCAACTTCCAGGAAACGCAGCTCTCCCATATGCATGCCGGCCAAGCCGTGCAAGTGCGCGTCGACAGCCTCGACGGCGAGTTGCTCAACGGTCATCTGGAGAGCCTCGCGCCCGCGACGGGCGTGACGTTTGCCTCGGTCAAGCCGGACAACGCCACCGGTAACTTCACCAAGGTGGTGCAGCGCATTCCGGTGAAGATCGTCCTTGAACCCAACCAGGCGCACATCGAGCGCCTGCGGGTTGGCATGTCGGTGGAAGCCAGCGTCGACACCTCGCCGGCCGCGCAGCAGCGTGAGGTGGCCCAGCAATGAAGCGAATTGCCTGGCTCACCTTGAGTCTCATCAGCCTGAGCGCCTGCACGGTCGGCCCGGACTTCCACACGCCCCAGAGTCCGCAAGTGACCCAATGGAGCGCGCCCCAGGGTCGCCTGGCCGCCAGCCGTGCGGTCAGCGACCCATTGCAGGAACTCTGGTGGGATGTGTTCCAGGACGCACAACTCTCGGCGCTTACACGCCGCGCGCTCACCGATAACCTCGACCTGAAACTCGCCAGCAGCCGCCTGCAACAAAGCCGCGCCGTGCGCCAGGTGACCACCGCCGAGCGCTATCCGAACGTCAATGCCAACGGTGATTACCTGCGCCAACGCAACAGCGGCAAAGGCTTGAGCGACCCGTCCGGCAACAATGGCCGTTCGGCGTTCAACCAGTGGGACATGGGCTTCTCGGCCTCCTGGGAGCTGGACTTCTGGGGCCGCGTCAAACGCGAAACCGAAGCCGCCGACGCCACCCTGCAAGTCGCCGAAGACGACCGCCGTGCCGTGCTGTTATCGGTACTCGCCGAGACCGCCCAGGACTATATCCAACTGCGCGGCGTGCAGAACACCCGCGCCGTTACCGAGCAGAACCTCGACGTCGCTCGCCACAGCCTCAAACTGTCGCAGTTGCGCCTGGCTGACGGTGTGGCCACGGACCTGGACGTGGCGGAAGCCGCCGCTCAAGTCGCCGCCATCGAGGCGCGCCTGCCCGATCTGCAACAGCGCCAGGACCAGCTCATCAACGCCCTCAGCCTGTTGATGGGCGAGCCGCCGCAAGCCCTGCACGCGCAGTTGTCCAAGGACGCGCCGGTGCCGCAGACCCAGCGTCAAGTCGCGATTGGCCTGCCTTCGGAGCTGGCTGAGCGCCGCCCGGATATCCGCCAGGCCGAGGCGCGTTTGCACGCTGCCACTGCGAGCATCGGTGTGGCCAAGGGCGATTTCTACCCACGCATTACCTTGTCCGGCAGCCTTGGCTCCCAGGCCATGCAGCTCTCGGATTTCGGTTCATGGGGCTCTCGCGCCTTTGCTTTCGGCCCGCAATTCAGCTTGCCGCTGTTCAACGGCGGACGGTTGCAGGGCATGTTGAATCTGCGCGAAGCCCAGCAACAGGAAGCAGCGCTGGCGTACCAGCAAACCGTGCTGCGCGCCTGGCATGAAATCGATGACCAACTGACCCGCTACAACGCCAGCCAGCTGCGTCGTGACAGCCTCGCCGAAGCCGTGCACCAGAACCAGATTGCCCTGCGCACCGCGCAGCAGCAGTACGTTGAAGGCGTGGTGGATTTCGTCAACGTGCTCACCGTGCAAAGCGCGCTGCTGGCCACGCAGGAGCAGTGGGTGGAAAGCTCGACGGGCGTGTCGCTGGCGATGGTTGGGTTGTACAAGGCGTTGGGCGGAGGCTGGGAATCGGTGTACCCGCTGCAAACCGCCGGGCGCTAAGTACAAAGAGTTTTTGTCAGTCGCTAAATAAACTGTAATGATAATTGCTCTCAATAGTGTATCTGAGCTTTTTCATGGACAGCGCGACTGACGGCCAGCAACAGCTTCACCTCCTGTACCGCGACCATCACGGCTGGCTGCAAGGCTGGCTGCGCAAACGCCTGGGCGATCGCGAGCACGCGGCTGACGTGGCGCAGGACACCTTCCTGCGTCTGCTGGTGTCCGGGCGCTTCCCCGGCGACAAGGAAAGCCGCAGCTACCTGGCGCAGATTGCCCGCAACCTGGTGATCGACCAGTGGCGGCGCCTGCGTATCGAGCGCGCCTACCTGGAAAGCATCGCGCACCTGCCCGAGCCGGAGTCGCCTTCCCTGGAAACTCGCGCGCTGATCCTCGAAACCCTGATGCAGATCGACGCCATGCTCGACCGCATGCCCGATAACGTGCGCCAGGCGTTTTTGCTGTCGCAGTTCGAAGGCTTGAGTTATGTACAGGTCGCGGAGCGCTTGGGCGTCTCCGTCAGCTCGGTGCAGAAGTACATGACCCGCGCCATCGTCGCCTGCTACCAAGTGGCCTACGCCGAATGAGACACGACGCACCCATCGCCCCGGCAGTTGTCGAGCAGGCCAGCGAGTGGCTAATGCTGCAATGGGGCGGCGACCTGCAAGGCGAACAACGCCTGGCCTTTGCCCGTTGGCAGGCGGCCGACCCGGAGCATCGCCGTGCCTGGCAGCGTTTGCAGCAGTTGCAGCAAACCCTCGGCAGCGTGCCCGCCGACAGCGCCCGCGCGGTGTTGCGCGACACGCCGGACACCCAGCGCCGCGCTGCGCTCAAGCTGCTCGGCGTGCTGTTGGTGGCTGGCGGCAGTGGTTACCTGGTGCAACGCAGCGAGCCCTGGCAAGCCGCCTTCGCTGAGTACCGCACTCGCACCGGCGAGATTCGCCACGTCACCCTCAGCGATGGCACGCGCCTGGACCTCAACAGCGACAGCGCGGTCGACCTGCGTTTCAGCGCCAGTGAGCGGCGTATCCGCCTTATCCGAGGCGAAATCCTATTGACCAGCGGCCACGATCCCGTCCGCCCATTGATCGTTGAAACCCCAGCTGGCGACGTGCAGGCGCTGGGCACCCGTTTTACGGTGCGCGAACTGCCCGATGGCAGCCGTGTCGACCTGTACGAAGGCCGCGTTCGCGTGACGCCGTTACAGGGCGCAGCCGTGCAGATGAACGCCGGTGACAGCCTGTGGTTTAACCAACGCCAAAGCTCGGCGTTGGCAGCGGTGAGCGCCAATACCAGCAGTTGGACCGAACACCGCCTGATCGCCGAGCGCCAGCCGTTGGGCGAGTTCGTGGCGCAACTGAGTCGTTACCGTCCGGGGCTGCTGCGGTGTGATCAGGCGGTGGCGGGGCTGCTGTTGACGGGCGTGTTTCCGCTCAACGATACCGACGCCATCCTCGCCGCTTTGGAGCGCTCGTTGCCGGTACAGGTGCAAGCGGTCACGCGCTACTGGGTGACGATCAAGGCGCGAGCCTGAAAATTTTTTCACCTGCGCTTGTCGGTTTTTGCGTCCCGTTCGGGATACCTCTTGAAAGCCAATCAAGAAGCGATCTCACGGGGAGTCCTGCAATGCCGCACCACCCAATCCAACCCTTGGCCCGCGCCCTGCGCCGTGGCGTGTTTGTCAGCCTGTTGGCGACGGTGCCGATGGTGCCGACGCAGGTCCATGCCGAAGAAAGTACCGAGGCGCTGCGCAGCTACAACATCCCGGCCGGCAGCCTCGACCAGGCACTGAACCGCTTTGCCAGCGCGTCGGGCATTTTGCTGTCGGTTGATGCCGCGCTGACCGAAGGCAAGCGCAGTGCGGGCCTGCAAGGGCGCTATGGCGTCGGGTCGGGTCTGGAGCGGCTGCTGGCGGGCAGCGGCCTAATGGCGATGCAATCCCAGGGCGGTTGGTCGTTGCAGGCGGTTTCCAGTGGCGGGCCTTTGCAACTGGGCGCCACCCAGATCAGCGGCCAGCAAGCCCAGGAAAATGCCTGGGGCCCGGTCGACGGTATTGTCGCCACGCGCAGTGCATCGGGCAGCAAGACCGATTCGGCACTGGTGGAAATTCCCCAGACCATCAACGTGATCACCGCCGCCGAGATCAAGGCACGTGGGGCCCAAAGTGTGACCCAGGCGTTGCTCTACACCCCGGGCATGAGCGCGGGTGGTTTCGCCGATCGGGTGAAGCTGTTCGATGAGCCGACCTCTCGCGGCTTCTCGCCTACGCCCCTGTACCTCGACGGTCTGCACTTGCCTTATGGCGGCGGCAGCACCGGCGGCGCGTTGCAGATCGAGCCGTATTCCCTGGAGCGCATCGAAGTGCTCAAGGGCCCGGCCTCCGTGCTGTACGGGCAGAACCAGCCCGGCGGCATCGTCAACATGGTCAGCAAGCGCCCCAGTGAAGCGCCGATCCACCAAGTGGTACTGGAAGCGGGCACCTACGAGCACAAAAGTGCGGCCATCGACCTGAGCGGTCCACTGGATGAGCAAGGGCAATTTCTGTATCGCCTGACCGGCTTGGCCAATGACGGCCAGGACGAAATCAACTACGTCGAAAACAAACGCCAGTTCATCGCGCCGAGCCTCACCTGGCGCCCCAACGATGACACCAGTGTGACGGTGTTCGCCCAGTACCAGAAAGACAAAGGCGTGCCCGAGGCCCAAGGGTTGCCGGCATCCGGCACGTTGTGGGCCAACCCCAACGGCAAGATCAAGCGCGACCTGTTCATCGGCGAGCCTGGCGTCAACCAGTACAACCGCGAGCAATACGCACTGGGTTACGAGATTTCCCATCGCCTGAATGACACGTGGACCCTCAAGCAAAACGCACGTTATGCCGAGGTCGACGACCGCTACACCGCGCCGTTACACGGCTACCGTTTCGTCGCCAACCCGGCCACGGGCGTACAGGATCAACGCTACCTGCAACGCTTCGGTGTGGACTGGGCGCAGAACAACAAAGTGTTTGGTGTGGACAGCATCGCCCAGGCGGAATTTGATACCGGTGCCTTCTCTCACACGATGATCTTCGGCCTGGACTACTACCATTCCAACTCGCAGTTCCACGGCTTGTACGACCGCAACCCGCCGATCATCGACCTGTTCAAGCCGGTCTACGGCCAGCGTCTGAATTTCGGCCAACCGTATCGCTGGGACCGCACCATCACCCAGACCGGCCTGTACGTACAGGACCAGATCAAGTGGGACCAATGGGCATTGGTACTGGGCGGGCGCTATGACTGGGCCAACGTCGTGAATAAAGAACCGTTGACCGACACCCGCTTTGCCAGCAAAGACCAGGCGTTCACCGGGCGTGCAGGCCTGGTGTACCTGTTTGATAACGGCCTGGCGCCGTTTGTCAGTTACACGGAATCCTTCCTGCCGCTGGCCGGCACCGACGCCAACCAGAAGCCATTCGAGCCGTCCACCGGCAACCAATATGAAGTCGGCGTGAAGTACCAGCCGCCTGGGCAGAAGAGTTTCGTGCAGATCTCGGTCTATCAACTGGACCAGGAAAACGTGCTCACCACCAACCCGGTCGACACCACCTTCAGCACCCAAAGCGGTGCCATGCGTTCACGCGGCGTGGAAGTGGAAGCCAAGGCCGTCCTCAGCGATGCCTGGGACATCGTCGCGTCGGCTTCGCGCAACGACATCAAATACACCAAGGACAACGATGGCCGCGAAGGTCGCCACCCGGCCGGCATCTCGCCGCTCACCGCGTCGATGTGGGTCAACTACAGCGTGCTCGGCGACACGCCGCTGGCCGGCCTCGGCGCAGGCCTGGGCGTGCGTTACGCGCGTCAAAGCCTGGGCGACTACTACGAAGGCGCCTTTACCGTGCCGTCCTATAGCGTCTACGACGCCAGTCTGAGCTACGACCTGAGCCGTTCGCCGCTCAAACTCAAAGGCGTGAAACTGGCGATGAACGTGCAGAACCTCACCAACAAGACCTACGTGTCGCAGTGCACCGGTGACCTGGATTGCTACTACGGCGAAGGGCGCACGGTGGTGTCGAGCCTGACCTACGACTGGTAGTTCCCCACCCACTGTAGGAGCGAGCTTGCTCGCGAAAAACGTATTGACGACGCGCGGCTACCTGATAACGCTGCGTTATCGTTGACGTCTTTCGCGAGCAAGCTCGCTCCTACAGGTCATGGTGAACCCTTATGGGTTTTGCAAGAACACCACGTACCCCCGAAACCACTCGTTCCCCTGCAAATACCCTGGTGCCTCCCACGTTCCACCCTGAATCAAGCCAATCTTGAACGGCAGCCCCAGCCGATTCATCCGTGGCAGATACGCCGCGTAATCCGGGATGCTGTGCCGCCCCTGATACGTTTGCACCACCACCTCATCCACCACCCCTTTGAGTTGAGCGATGGCAGCCGGGTCAGCGTTGCTGCTCCAGTCCATCAAGCCGGTGATGCTCAGGCGCAGGTCGGCGGGCAGGCGCTGGCGCAGGTCGCGCAGGAAGTCGGCGTATTCGTGCAGGTATTGGGTGCGGGCGTCGAAGTCGATCTGAATGCCCACCACCGGATTGCCTGCATCGCGCCAGCGTTGCACTTGGCCGAACAGTTGGCGGTAGACCGGCTCGGGCCAGTGCAGGGTGTGGGCGCGGTAGACGATCCAGATGTCGCCTTCGGTAAGGCGCGGCACGCTGATGCCTTGGGCAATCATCTGCACGCCGCGCTGGGGCGCGCGGCGCGTGGCGTTGATCTGGCCCTGGAGGATGTACAGGGTTTTCGCCTGCTTGAGCACCGGCTGTGGTGATACGCCGCTCCACAGCCAGAAGGCGTCATAGTCGCGGGCGTCGACGGCGCCGAAGGCCGGGCTTGTCAGCAACAGCAAGCCGAGCCACAGGTGCTTCACCAGTAATACTGCAGCGATTTGCCCCACTGCGTGTCGGCGTAGCTGGTTTTCAGCTGGCGGAACCAGGCCTTGCGCACCGCAGGCTCCACGTCGACGCCGCCGCAACTGTTGTAGCCCGACGGCCCGTAGCAGTTGATGGCGCGGAACAGGGCGTAGGCCTTGTCATTCTTGGGGGCCTTGGCGTTGCCGATCACCTGTTTGTAGCCATCCAGGCGCGAGAAGGTTTCACCCTTGAAGTCCGATGCACTGCTACCCAGGCTGCCGGCGGCGCGTGCCTGTTCCAATGGCATGCCGTCCAGGCCATTGCGCAAGATGAACTCACCCAGGCAGTTCAGGCCCTGTGGGTGTTTGGCATCGCTCTGCAAGGTCGCAGCGATTTGCGTGATGCTCGGGCAGGCGTAGCCGGACTCGGCTTTGTCGCCGCTCCACTGGAACAATTTCAAGGTCTGGCTGGCGCTGTAGACGTAGCCCAGGCTGGTGCCGAGTTTGTCTTCCGAGGCGGTTGTCGGCAGTTGCTTGAGGTCGTCGGCGAAGGTGGCGTACTGACCGCGCAGCAGGTCTTTGTAGAGCAGCACGAATTGCGCAGTCTGGCGCTCCAGCGGGTCGCTGGCGTGGGCGATCTGCTGGCGCAGCAATTCAGGACCGGCGACGTTGCGCAGCAGGATGTAGCGCACCGGCTTGGCGCTGATCGGCGAATCGGCGGCAAACACCTTGGCCAACTGGCCGCTGCGTTCGTAGTTCATCGCCAGCGCCAATTCCAACTGGTCGCGTTGCAGCGGCAATTTTGCCAGCGGCAGCAGTTGCAGCCAGAGCGCTTCGGCGCCTTTCCAGTCTTGCTTGGCTTCCAGCGCCAGCGCGCGCAGGGTCTGCTGGCTGAAGGCAAAGTAATTCAGGTTCGACGGCACGCTCTGGGGCAATAGTTTCAGCGCGGCGTCCGGCTGATGCTCGGTATACAGCGCAGACACCGCGAGCAAGTAGTCATACAGCTCCGGCGCGCTGGAAAACGCCGCTTTCTGCTTTTCCAGGTCGGCGCGAGAGAGGGCGGGCTGGTTGCCTCCGCGCATCACCATCAGGTCACTGACAAACTGGATCATCGGCGTGGTGACGGCTTCGCTATTGACCATCAACAGCTTGAGGTCGGCTTCCTCCACCAGATCATCCAGCGACACATTGCGCTGCGCGTCAGTCGCTTCGGTCATCGCCCAGCCGAAGGCCTCGGCGAGTTTGGTGTTGTCACCGGCCAACCAATAGACGCGACGCAACAGGCCACGGGCGGAGGCCAGGTAGTCGCCCTGTGGATAAGTTTTCAGGTAACCGAGAAAGCCTTCCTCGGCATGGCTCAGGGCGGACTTATCCACATGCTCGAGCTGCGGCATGCCGTACTCGTCAAAGGCTTCGGCCTGGGCCTGGTTCAAGGACGTACGTGCGGTCATGTACAGCGCGGTTTCCTTCAGCCAAGGCACCTGGCTGGTGCTGGCGGCGGCAAAACCGCGCTCAGCGTCACCGAAGCGACCGCTGTAGAAGTCGGCGGCGGCTTGCAGGTAGGTGCGGAACAGTTGGCCGTCGTTGGACTGGATCTGCTGGACGTCCACCACCTGGCCTTCCCACGAACAGGCCTTGAGCAGTTGCAAGCGCGCCTTTACCAACAACTCACGCTCGGCTGCCGGCATGTCGGCCTTGATCACCTGGCTGATGAAGGCCGTGGCGCTGTCATCATCGTTGCTGCGGCAACGGCTGCCTTCGCCAGTCAGGAACGCTTCGCCTGCGGTCTTGTACTCGTCGCGCTGGATGCCCAGGGGCTTGAGCAGGGTGTCGAGTTCGGCAGTGCGTGAATTGTCCGGCTTGTTGTCGGGTTCATCGTTTGTCGCGGGAATAGGCGCCAGGCGATAGACCGGGAAGGGCACCAGGCCAAAGCCCTGGGACAGATCATCTTCGCTCAGGGCGTTGGGGGTAAGCGGTTCGGCCTGTTTGTCCGCCAGCAGCAGGCGCAGATTGACGCGGCTGTCGTTGCCGGGGCTGAGGAAGGGCAGGTTACTGCAGGAATCGAGGCTGTCACGCGAGACGCGCCAATCGGGGTAACACGAGTCGTCAGAGCTGGCCTGGGCCTGTTGGGTGATGCCGGCAAGCAGTGCCAGTGCCAGAGGTGACAGAAAACCGATGCGCATGACGTGTCCTTGATCCTGAGTCCTTGGAGGGGGGCAATAATAGCGTGTTCCTACGGTTGCTTCGGAGAAGCCCTGCACAAATTGCTGATTTGTCTGATTCCAGCAGCCAGCCTGAGTCTTTTGTCCTAGAGTGGCGGTGTTTGCGCTTGGGCAATCAGGGGAATCGAGGTGCGTCGGTCTGTGGTAGAGCAAAACGAAAAGGTCGGGACGTTACCCGCACTCAACCGCTTCAGTTGGGAAGGTGCCGGCTGGGTCAGCCGTCTCTGGTGGGTGCCGATCCTGGGGCTGGCCATGGCCCTGCGTTTTTACAACCTGACGTCGGCGGCGATTTGGGGTGACGAGGGCTCTAGCCTGCTGCTCAGCGAATACGCCTTGGGCGACCTGTGGTTCCACGCGGCGCACGATGTGCACCCGCCGTTGTATTTTTTCCTACTGCGCGGTTGGATCGAACTGTTCGGCGACAGCATCTGGTCGATTCGCGGCATGAGTGCCATTCCCGGCGTGGTCGTCGTGGGCTTGGGCATCTGGCTGACGCGGCAACTGTCCACCCGCCGTGCGGCGGTGCTGGCAGGGATACTGCTGGCGCTGTTGCCGACGGCGGTGCGCTACAGCCAGGAAGTGCGCATGTATTCGCTGCTGGGTGTGTGGCTGCTGGGCGCCACGCTGGCGCTGGTGTACTGGGTGCGCCAACCCGAGCGCGCGCGGTATCTGGCGGTGTATGTCGTCTTGATGACGGCCGGTTTCTACACCCATTACTTCACTGCACTGTGCGTGTTGGTGCACTGGGCCTATCTGGGTGTGCTGGCTGGCACGATGCCGCGTGACCAGCGGCTTATCACACGCCCGGCCTGGTGGGGGGCCAACGCCACGATTGTGTTGCTGTACCTGCCGTGGCTGCCGAACCTGCTGGACTTGGTGCAACATGTCGAACAGCTCAAGGTGGGCGGTGATATTGGCTGGGAAGAGCCGGTCAGCCTGTTCTCCCTGCCGTCGATGATCTGGCAATTCGTACTGCAGGATGAAGGTGTTGGTTTCTGGCCGCCGCTGTTCTGGCTGTTCCCGTTGCTGCTGGTGGCTGTCGTCGTTGCCACCGCTTGGCGTGACCGTGAGCGCTACCGGCCGGCGAGCCTGTTGGCGCTGCTTTTCCTGTTGCCACTGTTGTTGGTCTACGGGGTGTCGTTTATTTCCCCAGTGTTTATCGAGCGTTACCTGACGGTGTACGCCCTGGCCTTGCCGATCCTGCTGGCGATGGCCATTGATCGCCTGCCATCACGGTTTTCATTGCTGGGGGCAGCACTGTTCGTGCTGTTTGTGGGCGTGGAGCTGGTGGGCTTGAAGAACAACTTCACGGTAGATGAACACGACCAATTCAACGTGCCCGTGGAGTTCGTCAACCGCAATTACCAGGAAGACGACCGCATCGTCCTCAGTGACATGATGTGGTACCTCAGCTACGTGTATTACGACCAGACCGACGCCCAGTTGCAGCTCTACACCCCGCCCAAACCCGACGGCACGCCCACCCGGCCGAATGCCTATGGCTTCGGCACCTTGGTGGACCAAGACGGCGGGCGCATCTACCTCGACCGCCTGTCTGCACTGCCCGCCGAGACCCGCCGCGTGTGGCTGATCAGCAGCAACGAAGCCCCCGACGATTTCGCCCCGCTGCCCGAAGGCTGGCGCGAACTCAGTCGCCAGGATGGCGGCGGCGCGCGTGCGCGGTTGTTCGTGCTGTGCAACGTGCCGTCGGCACAACCCGAGGGCTGCCGCTAGACTGGGTTGACACTTTTCTATCAGGAGCCCGCCATGGAATCGCCCGTGCATAGCTTGCCGTCACTGTTCAAACAGCTGGGTTTGCCGGATGACCCGGTGAGTATCGAGAAATTTGTGGCGGTGCATTCGCCGCTCAAGCCGGAGTTGAAACTGGCGGATGCGTTTTTCTGGACGGGCAGCCAGAAGGCGTTTTTGCGCGAGGAGATTCTGGAGGATGCGGATTGGGCTGAGGTGGTGGATGAGCTGAATTTGATGTTGCGGGGTGGGCGAGGGGTGTAAAAAAAACTTTGCTGAAACACGATAATGTAAAAAAAAATGGTGAGAGGTAAAAAAAACTGGGCTTTAATCGCTCAAGTGAATTTTTTCTGGGGAAGCTCACCTTGGCGACAGTCGGATATGCCCATCTCTGCGAATCGCTGGATTTAAAGGTCATCCCGCCTCACCGCGTCGCGATGATTAAACCCGTGACCAGGATCACCTTGATCGGCAACTGCCTGGCGGTTCCGCATACCGTCGCACCTGCGCAACATGCCCTGTTTGAGCACGTGCTGTTTGCACTCAAGCATGAGGGTGTGAATCTCGCCATACTTGCCCAGGTTTTTGAACGTCTTGGTCCGGAGCCATTTTTGGCGGGTTTGGCGGAATCCCCCCATGGCGCCTTTATCCGTAAAGCCTGTTATTTGTGGGAAGGATTTAGCGGGCGAGCGCTTGATTACGCACTACCTGTTCGGGGGCGTGTAGTTGCCTTGTTTGATCCCGAGCGCTATGTGACTGGCCCAAGCATCCGCAACAGTCGTTGGCGAATTGATTTTAATGGCCTGGGCTCTCTGCATTACTGCGCGACTGTGGAGAGAACGCCTGAATTAGAGACGTTGTTGGCGCTTGATGTGTTGGGTCGCGCCAGATCTTTCATGGCAACCCTGCCTCCAGAAATGATGGACCGCGCGATCCAGTGGGCCTATCTCCACGAAACCCGCGATTCGTTCGCTATCGAAAAAGAACAGCCCAGCGAAGAAAAATCACGACGTTTTGTCCAGCTTTTACGTCAGGCCCACGAAGGGCGGCTGCTGACAGAGGACTACTTGGTCGAGCTGCAAAACAGCACCGTTTCCAATCCGTTCGACAAAGCCGTCGCATTCCGCCATGAACAAAACCACCTGCACAACGGCTTGCGTGGCGCAGCGGGTGTCAGCTATGTGCCGCCTGCTCCGGCACTCTGTCGGGACCTGATGGAAGAGTTGATGGCATTCGCCAATCAGCCTGTCAGAGAGGTTGACCCATTGGTGGCGGCTGCCGTCACGGCTTTCGGCTTTGTGTTCCTGCATCCATTCATGGACGGTAACGGGCGCCTGTCCCGCTTCCTGATCCACCAGACACTCTGCCACTACGGCGCGCTGGAGAACGGGCTGTTGTTGCCTGTTTCCGTTGCGATGAAACACGAAGAGGCGGGCTATCTGGAAGCGCTCAAGGCGTTCTCCCAGCCCACGCGGGAATTCTGGAACGTGACTTGGCTGGATGGCGACGAAATGGCCTTCGAGTTCATCGGCCACCCCTCGATTTACCGCTACTGGGACGCCACGCGTTGTGTCGAATTCACCCTGCAAATGGCTCGACGCGCCTTGGAAGTGGAACTGCGTGAAGAAACCGAATTCCTCGACCGCTACGACCGCGTGATCAAGGCCGTGAACCAGCGTTATGACGTGCGCGGCAGTGATCTGTCGAAGCTGGTGATGATGTGCCTGGATAACGAGGGCAAGGTTTCGAAGCATCGGCGCAAGCAGTTTCAGTACAGCGTGGCGGAGGAGGTGTTTGAGTTTATTGAGGACGAGACCCTGAGGTTAATCGGGGAGTAATAGGGCGCTTGGAAATGTTGGGCGAAATCCAACACCGCCTGGACGGCCAGGCGTACAGCAGTCCTGAAACCTAAATTGATCGAACTGTGGGCGCTGGCTGCTTGCGATTGCGAAGTGCCAGTCGGCCTCTATCTCGACTCGACCACTGCCTCGCAGGCATTTTGCAGCGTCAGAAAATGCTGCATCCGTCCCCAAACCCGCTTTACTTACCCCAACCGCCCACCACCCATCCGCTAAATTGTTTCAAAACTTGACGCATTTGGATCCATCCACCATATTGATAGTTAGCAAACTAACTGTATGCGAACTATCCAGTGCCTCAATCCCTCGAACAACTCCAGATGAACCTCAGCAGCAGCATGGTGGTGGGCGCACGTAACTGGCGCAAAATCTGCCAGACCACGCTGGTGAGCTATGGCATCTCCGAAGCCTGCGCCGTGCCGTTGTTGATGATCGGCCGCCTGGGCGATGGTGTGCACCAGGTCAAGGTCGCCCAGGCGTCGGGGATGGAAAGCCCGTCGCTGGTGCGCTTGCTCGACCGGCTGTGTACCGACGGCTATGTGTGCCGCACCGAAGACGTCCATGATCGTCGCGCCAAGGCCTTGAGCCTGACCGAGCGCGGCCGCGAGCTGGTGCAAGCGGTGGAAGTGCAGTTGGTGCGCCTGCGCAAGGAAGTGCTGGCCGATATTCCCCACAGCGACATGGAAGCCGCGCTGCGTGTGCTGCGCGCCTTCGAGGCGGCGTCGCTTTGAACGGATTTTTTACCGGTTTCCCGCCTGCCCGTGATTGGTTCTACGGGGTACGTACCTTCGCGGCGTCGATGATCGCGTTGTATATCGCCATGCTCATGCAAATGCCGCGTCCGTACTGGGCGATGGCCACGGTGTATATCGTCTCCAGCCCGTTTGTCGGCCCTACCAGTTCCAAAGCGCTGTACCGCGCCATCGGCACCTTCATGGGCGCTGCGGCGGCGGTGCTGTTTGTGCCGATGTTCGTGCAGTCGCCCTACATGCTGGTGGTGGTGATTGCCTTGTGGACGGGCACGTTGTTGTTTCTGTCCATGCACCTGCGCACCGCCAACAACTATGCGTTGATGCTGGCCGGGTACACCTTGCCGCTGATCGCCTTGCCCGTTGTAGATAACCCGCTGGCGGTGTGGGATGTGGCCGAGGCGCGTACCGAAGAAATCTTCCTCGGCATCGCCGTCGCAGCGGTGGTGGGCGCGATGTTCTGGCCGCGCCGCCTGATGCCGGTGTTCGATGGCTCGGTGGCCAAGTGGTTTGCCGATGCTCAGGTCTACAGCCAACGCTTTCTGACGCGCCAGGTTGAGCCTGAAGAAATCAGCACCCTGCGCGGCGGCATGGTCGCCACCTTCAACACCCTGGAGTTGATGATTGGCCAGTTGCCCCACGAAGGCGCACGGCCGCAGACGGTACGCAATACCAAGGAACTGCGCGGGCGCATGATTCACCTCTTGCCGGTCATCGATGCACTGGATGATGCCGTGTACGCCATCGAGCATCGCGCACCGGAGTTTCTTGATCAGCTCAAGCCTTTGTTGGACGAAGCCAACGCCTGGCTGGAAAGCACCACCGAGCAAGCGCCTCTGGAACGCTGGCGCGTGCTGCGTGACAAGGTCGACGCCGCTCAACCCCAGGGCGAAGCGCTGGACGACCGGCACACGCTGCTGTTCTCCAACGCGCTCTACCGTCTCGCAGAGTGGATCGACCTGTGGCAAGACTGCCGCAGCCTGCAAGCCGCCATCCAGTGCGAAAGCCAGGACACCTGGCGCGCCGTCTACCGTCATTGGCGCCTGGGCCGGCTCACGCCGTTCCTCGACCGTGGGCTGATGTTCTACTCGGCGTTTTCAACGGTCACCGCGATTATCGTTGCCTCGGTGCTGTGGATCCTGCTCGGTTGGACCGACGGCGGCAGCGCCGTAATCCTGGCCGCCGTCGCCTGCAGCTTCTTTGCCTCGATGGATGACCCGGCGCCGCAGATCTACCGGTTCTTTTTCTGGACCGCCATGTCGGTGCTGTTCGCCAGTCTCTACCTGTTTTTGGTGCTGCCCAACCTGCATGACTTCCCGATGCTGGTGCTGGCGTTTGCCGTGCCGTTTATCTGCATCGGCACGCTCACCGTGCAGCCGCGTTTTTACCTGGGCATGTTGCTGACGCTGGTGAACACCTCGTCGTTCATCAGCATCCAGGGCGCCTATGACGCCGACTTCCTCAACTTCGCCAACGTCAACCTGGCGGGGCCGGTGGGGTTGCTGTTCGCCTTTGTGTGGACGCTGATTGCGCGGCCCTTCGGCGCCGAACTGGCGGCCAAGCGCCTGACGCGTTTCAGCTGGCGCGACATCGTCAGCCTCACCGAGCCCGCGACCCTGGCCGAACACCGGCACATGGCCGCGCAAATGCTCGACCGCCTGATGCAGCACCTGCCGCGCCTGGCCCTGATCAACCAGGACACCGGCACCGCCCTGCGCGATTTGCGCGTGGCGCTGAACCTGCTCGACCTGCTGGCCTACTCGCCGCGCATCCTCGGCGTGCCACGGGTGCTGCTCAACCAAGTGGTCGAGGGCGTGGGCGGTTACTTCAAGGCGTGCCTCAAGGCCGGTGAACGCTTGCCCGCGCCGAGCGGTCTGCTGATGACCCTGGACCGCACGCGCCGCGCCCTCAACGGCCAAGGCCTGCAAGACGAAGACGACACCCGCCTGCATCTTTTGCATGCGCTGGCGGGCTTGCGCCTGTCGCTGCTGCCGGGCGTGGAATTTATTGGCGGCACCGAGATGGAAGCGCCGCTGCCTGATGGAGCGCCTTTATGATCGGTGATCTGGATATCAGCGGGGTATTCCTGCCCACGCTGCTGGTACTGATGGGCATTACGTACGTGTTGTTCCTGGTGGTGCACGGGTTGTTGACCCGGCTCCACTTTTATCGCCTGGTCTGGCACCGGGCATTGTTCAATGTGGGGCTCTACGCGCTGTTGCTGGGCGCGGTGGACTCACTCAGTCGATACCTGATGACATGAAAAAACCTTTTTTGACCATCGGCCGTGTAGTCCTCACGCTGTTGATCGTGACGTTTGCGGTCGTCGTGGTGTGGCGCATGGTCATGTACTACATGTTTGCCCCCTGGACCCGTGACGGCCACATCCGTGCCGACATCGTGCAGATCGCGCCGGACGTATCCGGGCTGATCCAGCGCGTGGACGTGCGCGACAACCAGTTGGTGACCAAGGGCCAAGTGCTCTTTGCCGTCGACCAGGACCGCTTCAAGCTGGCGCTGCGCCAAGCCCAGGCCGCCGTCGCCGATCGCCAGGAAACCCTGGCCCAGGCTCAGCGCGAGTACAAACGTAACCGTGGTCTCGGCAACCTGGTGCCCAGCGAGCAACTGGAAGAAAGCCAGTCACGCGTGGCCCGTGCCCAATCGGCCCTGGCCGAAGCCCAGGTGACGGTGGACTCCGCCCAGCTCAACCTCGACCGCTCGGTAGTCCGCAGCCCCGTGGACGGCTACGTCAACGACCGCGCACCGCGTACCCAGGAGTTCGTCACCGCCGGGCGCCCGGTGTTGTCGGTGGTGGACAGCAATTCTTTCCATATCGATGGTTATTTCGAAGAGACCAAGCTCGACGGCATCCACGTCGGCATGGCGGTGGACATCCGTGTGATCGGAGACAACGCCCGCCTGCGCGGCCATGTGCAGAGCATCGTCGCCGGTATCGAAGACCGCGACCGCAGCAGCGGCTCCAACCTGTTGCCCAACGTCAACCCGGCGTTCAGCTGGGTGCGCCTGGCCCAGCGGATTCCGGTGCGTATCGCCTTTGATGATGTGCCGGCGGACTTCCGCATGATCGCCGGGCGTACGGCCACCGTCTCGATCATCGGCGATAAGGTCAAAGACGGAGCCCAGCCATGAAGCAGTTGTTGGCCACCGTCGCGCTGGGTGTGTTGCTGTCGGCCTGCCAGGCGGTGGGCCCGAATTACTCGCTGCCGGATAAAGCCGCGGTCAATCGTGGCGACCTGCAAGGGGCGATCGCCGGTGAGGGCAGCAACGCGGTGTCCGCGCCGGTGCCGGCGGATTGGTGGCGGTTGTACAAAGACCCGCGCCTGGATGAGCTGGTGCGCCAGGCGATGGCCTCCAACACGGATCTGCGCGTGGCCGCCGCCAATCTGCAACGCGCGCGCTTCCAGACCCAGGAAGCTGAATCCGCAGGCGGTTGGAGCGCTGGCGCCAAGGCTGAGGCCCAGCGTTTGCAGGAGTCGGGCGAAGCGTTCTTGCTCGCGGATAAAGTGCCGGTCGCCAACATCGGCAGTGTCGGTATCAGCACCTCGTATCAGTTCGACCTGTTCGGTACCCTGCAACGCGGCATCGAAAGCGCCCAGGCCAGTGCCGATGCCGCGCAAGCCGCCGCTGACATTGCGCGTATTACGTTGGTGGCCGACGTGGTGCGTTCCTACACCCAGGTGTGCGCCGCCAACGAAGAAAAGGCTATCGCCCAGCATTCGCTCGACCTGCAAGCCGAAGGCACACGCCTGACCCAGCGCCTGCGCGACGCCGGCCGTGGCGACGAAACCCAGGTCACCCGCTCGCAAACCCAATTCAAATCGTTGCGCGCCGATATGCCGCGTTATGACGCCGCGCGCCAGGCCGGGCTGTTTCGCTTGTCGATGTTGCTGGCCAAACCGGTGGACCAGTTGCCCGCCGGCACCAGTAGCTGCGCCGAGTTACCGCACATCGCCCAACTGTTGCCGGTGGGCGATGGCGCCGCCTTGCTCAAGCGCCGTCCCGATGTGCGCCAGGCCGAGCGCCAACTGGCTGCCGCCACGGCGCGGATCGGTGTGGCCACCGGCGCGCTGTACCCGGACATCAGCATCGGTGCCACAGTCGGCACGGTGGGTATCCTGGACAACCTTGGTGAGCCCGCCACCAACCGCTGGGGCTTTGGCCCGCTGATCAGTTGGACGGTGCCGACCAACGGCGCCCGGGCCCGTATCCATGAAGCCGAAGCCGCGACCCAGGGCGCCCTGGCGCACTTCGATGGGGTGGTGCTCAACGCCATTCGCGAGACCCAGACCGGGCTGGCGCAGTACACCGCGTTGCTGCAGCGGCGCGATGCGCTGGCCGAAGCCGAAGCCTCGTCCGAAGAAGCCGCCGACCAGACGCACCGCTTCTACCAGGCCGGTCGCGCTTCGTTCCTGGCCGATCTGCAAGCCACCGGCACCCACACCAGCATGCGCGCGCAACTGGCCGCCGCCAACACCCAGGTCGCCATGAGCCAGATCGATCTGTTCCTGGCGCTGGGCGGCGGTTGGGAAAGCGGACGAACGCAACCCGCGTCGGCCAGCAAACCCTGAGCAAATAGCTATGCTTTGACTGGCGGGCTCCCGTGATGGCCCGCCGGTCAACGTTCGCGTTTGCTCATGGGGATTCCAATAATGAAAAACCCTTATGCTCCCGCTTTCTGGTGCGTGTGTTTTGCACTGGTGTTGTTATCGGCCACCTACTTCTACGGCGTCATGCTGGCTCACCAACTCGACAAGGCGATGGTGTTCCTCGACAGCGCCTGCCTGGTGATCGGCACCCTGTCCATCGGCGTCGTGGCCTGGGCGTCCTACCAGAACCAGCGGGTGAAGAAAAGACTCCTCGAACAAGGCAAGACCCGCGTGGCGATCTGGGACACCAAGGTTGCGTTGCGCCGGGTCGAGACCGTGTTCGACCGCTACTTCTGGGGCAGCTACTGGCAACCGGGGCGCACTTTCCAGGAAGTCATGGGCGACCTGACCGGCACGCCCCTGGAAAAAAGCCTCGAAGTCCTGAAGAAGCAGTGCGTGGCGCTCGATCAACAGGTCGCGGACGGTAGGCACTGGCTGAATAACGCGCGGGAACTGTCCGATGTGGCCACGCAAATGGCCCGCGAGCGCTACCAACTGGACTTCTGCGACCCCAAGGCCGACACCCCCGGCAATGCCGTGATACACCGCGAATTTGAGGTGCTGGTGTACACCTGGACGGCCCGCCTGAAGAGTTTCGACCATCAGTTGGATGAAATCGAGCTGGAGTATTCCTGAACTAGTACTGAACTGATCCCTCTGAAAAGCTGGGCCGTTCGCGGCCGCCAGTGCTAATCTTCCCCCGTTTTCGGCGGGCTTGAGCCAATCCCCCACGGGGTTCAAGGAAGACAGCCCACTTCTCACAGGATTTGATCAGGTCACTTCATGAATAAGCCAGCCGTTGTTCTTTTGGGTTTTGTTGTCGCCGTCGGCATCGTCAGTGCAGGCGGTGCCTGGTACACCGGTAAGCAACTGGAGCCCGTGCTGCAAACGGCGGTGCAGGACGCCAACAAGGAACTGCAGCGCTCGATGGCCGGCGTCGATGGCACCGTTAACCTGGAGCTGGTGTCCTTGGATCGTGGCCTGTTCAGCAGCACCGCGCACTACCGCCTCAAGGGCCAGGGCTCGTTCTTCGGCGAGCAGAACCCGAACCCCGAGCTGCTGTTTGTCGACCATATCGAACACGGCCCGCTGCCCTTCTCGCGTCTGGTGTCGCTGAAGTGGCTGCCGGTCATGGCCACCAGTCATTTCGAACTGGAAAAGAACGCCACCACCGAAAAATGGTTCGCCGCTGCCAAAGACGTGTCGCCGCTCAAAGGCGTGGCCAATATCGGCTACAGCCGTTCGGTCACCGGCAACCTCGAATTGCTGCCGCTGGAGTTCAAGGACGTGACGTCCTCGGTGAACTTCTCTGGCTTGAACCTGGACTTTGACAGCACTGCCGAAGGCAAGAAGGTCAAGGTGGATGGCTACATGAACAGCCTCAAGCTCGACGTAGTCGACGCCAATGGCGCGCCGTTCAATGCCGAGTTCGCCGGCCTGACCGTGGCCAGCAACCTGGAAAAATCCACCTTCGGCTTCTACACCGGGCAGAACACCGTTGAGCTGACCGATACCAAGCTCACCTTCGGTCCGCAGAAAGCCGTGCTGACCCTCAAGGGCTTTGAGCAGAAAGACACCAGCGAAGTCAAAGACAACAACATGTCCGGCCGCGTCGACTACAAGATCGACGAGATCGGCTATCAGGGCAAACCGGTCGGCTCTGCCGCCATGGCCCTGAGCTTGAAGAACATCGACGTACCGTCGGGCCTGGTGCTGACCAAGCTGTATCAGGACAAGATGCAGCCGGTGCAAGCCGCTGCCGCAGCCGGTCAACCGGTGCCTGAGCTGCAACTGACCGAAGCCGAGCAGACCCTGGCAGAAGCCAACGTCAACCAATTGCTGGCCGCCAAGCCGCATCTGGCGCTGGAAAACCTGTCGCTGAAAACCACCCACGGTGAAAGCAAATTCAACCTGGTACTGGACCTGGCCAAGCCGACCTCTATGGAGCTGCCTCCGATAGAGTTGGGCAAGCAAATGGTCTCGCTGCTGGACGCCAACCTGACCCTGTCCAAGCCAATGATCGCTGACGTTGCCGCCCTGCAAGCGCAGGTCGGTGGTGTGACCGACCCTAAAGCCATCGAGCAGCAATCCCAGATGGCCAGCGAGATGGTCAGCGGCATGGCCGTCGGCACGCAACTGGCAACCCTGGTCGGCAGCGACGTGGTGTCCAAGCTGCATTACGCCAACAATGAAGTGACGTTCAACGGCCAGAAGATGACCGTCGAGCAATTCATCGGCTTCGTGATGTCCAAAGTCGGTGCGGTCAGCGGCGCGCAGTAAAGATTTTGCCATCGCCCAGAAATAATTAATGGGGGAGCGGGGTTGCCCGCGATAAAGGTCAAAAGGTCGACACTCATGTCGGTTAGCCACCCTTTATCGCAGGCAAACCTGCTCCCCCATTGGTTTTTCAGATTTGGCGTTCAATTCTGAACAATTGTTATGAGTTGTCCTTTTTCCTACAGGCTTCGGAGATAGTTCATACAGGAAAGCTAGGTCGGGTCACGAGACGCCGACACCCTGATGCAAATTGCTCAGGACCACCTATCGTTACAGCTTTCCGTGTGTAAGGAAGCTCACGATATGCTGCGAAACCTCCCACTCAGTGCCTCAGGCCGGTTACGGCTGCTCATCGGGGTAACCTTGTGCAGCCAGTTGCTGATGCCCACCTTCGCCATGGCCGACCCGGCTTATGACGCCCTGATCATCCAGGCGCGCAACGGCAACTTCACACCCGCCCTGACTCAACTGCGCCAACTGCCGGCCGAGCGCCAGACGCCAGGCCAGATCAGCGATCACCTGGTGATCGCCGGTTGGGCCGGCCAGGATGCCGAAGTGCTCAAGGTGTACGAGGCACAGGGACAGAATCGCAACTTGACCGCCCAGGCGCTGGCTACAGTCGCGCGGACTTATCGCAATCAGAAGCAGTGGGCGCAGGCCGAGGCGGTCTATCGCAAGGCGCTGCTGCGTGAGCCGAACAATGTCGACCTGCAACTGGGCCTGGCCCTTACCCAGGCTGACGGCGGCAAAGCCAGCGAAGCGGTGCAACGCGCTCGCGCGCTGGTGGCCGCCAAACCGGATGATCCCAACCGACGTATGGCACTGGGTTATGCGCTGACCCGCGCGGGCTTGCAGTACGACGCGCTGTTTGAGTTCGACCAGGCGTTTACCCGCGCCGGTGACAAGCCGGAAGTGGCTCGCGAATACGTTGTTGCCTTGCAAAAAGCACGTCTGCCCGAGCCTGCACTGCGGCTGTCCGCCCAGCGTCCCGGTCTTGTCGACCCGGTGACCCAGCGTCGCCTCGAAGGTGACCTGGCCGCCGAACGCGTGCGCATGGCCGAGTTCGCCACGCGTACCGAGAAAGAGCGTTATGTCATCGCCGATCGCGCCTTACAGGGCTACGACCAGCTCCTTGCCCGTTGGACCCCGGACCCTACGGCCAAAGACGACGTGGTGCGTTGGCGCATCGACCGCCTGGGTGCGCTCAAGGCGCGGGCGCGTACTGCCGAGGTGATCCGCGAGTACGAAACCCTCCAGGCCGAAGGTGTGCAGTTGCCCACCTATGCCGTGCGTTGGGTGGCCGCGTCCTACCTCGACCAGCGCCTGCCGGAAAAGGCGGCGCCGTTGTATCGCCAAGCGCTGAGCGCACCCGATGCGGACGTGGGCGACCGCGTTGAAGACAGCACCGCTTTGTTCTACGCCTTGCTCGAGAACGATCAGGTGGATGAGGCGCGGGCGGTCGCCAAGAATTTGGCCGACAGCCAGAAACCCCGGGTTGAACTCAAGGGGCTGCCAATCGGCAACCCTAACGATGAATGGATGGACGCCCAACAATTGGCCGCCCAGGCCGGCACCTATGGTTCCGACCTGCCATCCAGCGAAAAGGCCCTGGAAGAACTGGTCGGCAAGGCGCCTGGCAGCATCGGCTTGCGCCTGGCGCAAGCGGAAATGTACCGCGCCCGCGACTGGCCACGCCGCGCCGAACGTTCGCTCAAGGAAACCGAAGCGCAGAGCCCGCGTGACATCGGCCTGGAGATGTCCCAAGGCTTCACGGCCCTGGACCTGCAGGAATGGCGTCAACTCGACATTCTCACCGACGATGTGGTCGCCCGTAACCCGGACAACCGCCAGGTACAGCGCCTCAAACGCCTGCGTGATGTGCACGACATGGCCGAGCTGCGGGTCGAAGCCTATACCGGCAAAAGCTTCGGCGGCGGCAACAACGGTGATGCCGGTGCCGTCTCGGGTAGCCGCGACTGGGGCATTGAAAGCCGGATCTACACGCCGCCCATCGACGAAGACTGGCGTGTGTTCGCCGGTGCCGGTTATGCCACTGCCGACTTTGAAGAGGGCACTGGCCATCACCGTTGGCAAGTGGTCGGCGTAGAGCGTCGGACCCGCGACATGACCATTGAAGCCGAGGTCTCCAACCACTCCTACGGCGATGGCTCCAAACAAGGCGCCGCCGTGTCGATTGCCCGTGACATCAACGACAACTGGCAATACGGCGGCAGCCTTGGCTACCTGCTGTCCACCACCCCATTACGGGCCTTGAATGACGGGATCACGGCCAACGGCGGCAGCGGTTTCATCCGCTGGCGCGCCAACGAAAGCCGCGAGTGGAAACTGACCCTCAGCCCGTCCCATTTCAGTGACGGCAACGACCGCTTCGAAGCCTTGCTCAGCGGCCGCGAAGGCCTCTACAGCTCGCCGAAGGTGCAAGTGGACCTGGGCCTGGAAGTCGGCGCCAGCCGCAACAGCAAGGAAGACACGGTCTACTTCAACCCGAAGTCGGATTTCACCGTGTTGCCTGTCCTCAACATCAATCATGTGCTCTATCACCGCTACGAGACCCAGTGGAGTCAGCAGTTCCAGGTCGGTGCGGGTACGTATAGCCAGCAGGATTATTCCACGGGTGGCATCGGTCTGGTGGGCTACGGCCAACGCTATCGCTGGAACGATGTCCTGGAAGCCGGCGCCAACCTGAGCCTGATCAGCCGACCTTACGACGGCGATCGCGAACGCGATCTGCGTCTGCTCGTCGACCTCACTTACCGTTTCTAGAAGAGCCTGACCATGACCGTCCTCAGCCGATGCTTGTTGATTCTGGGCGTAATGCTGGCCAGTGCCTGTGCCCAGCAACCCGCGCCTTTCACTCCACCCGCCGAGCGGCCGACCCCGGCCAACGAAGCGCCGTGGCCGAAAAACCATTTCCTGGGCATTGCCTACCACGACGTCGAGGATCGCGACCCCGATCAGGCGGTGGTGGCGGTGCGTACCGAACGTTTGATCGAGCAGTTGGCCTGGCTGCGCGAGAACGGCTACAAGGCGGTCAGCGTCGATCAGATCCTGGCGGCGCGCAACGGCGGGCCTGAGTTGCCGCCCAAAGCGATCATGCTCAGTTTCGACGACGGCTATTCGAGCTTCTACACCCGCGTGATGCCGATCCTGCGTGCCTATCACTGGCCGGCCTTGCTGGCGCCGGTGGGCTACTGGATCGACACGCCGATGAACCAGCCGGTGGACTTCGCCGGCCAGCCACGGCCGCGTGGCGAGTTCCTGACCTGGCAGCAGATCCGTGAAGTGTCCCAGTCAGGCCTGGTGGAAATCGCCGCGCACACCGACAACAACCACAAAGGCATCCTGGCCAACCCCCAGGGCAACCTGGAGCCGGCAGCGACCTCGCTGCGTTTTGATCCGGCCACCGGGCGTTATGAAAGCCAGGCGCAATTCGATGCGCGGATGCGTGCCGATGTGGTGGCGATCTCCAACAAGATCCAAAGCGTCACCGGCAAGAAACCACGGGTGTGGGTATGGCCTTACGGTGCCGCCAAAGGCACCTCGCTGGCGATCATTGGCGAGCAGGGTTACCAGATGGCCCTGACGCTGGAAGATGGCCTCGACAGCTCCAGCGACTTGATGAACAGCCCGCGCTTCCTGGTGGCCTCCGACCCGGATGGCGAGCATTTCGCCAACAGCATGGTCGCGGTACAAACCAAGGCGCCGATGCGCGTGTTGCATGTGGACCTGGATAACGTCTACGACCCGGATCCGGCTCAACAGGCACGCAACCTCGACCAGCTTGTGCAGCGCGTGGTGGATATGGGTGCGGGCACTGTGTTCCTGCAAGCCTTCGCCGATCCCAAGGGGGACGGCCTGGTGCATTCGGTGTACTTCCCCAACCGCCACTTGCCGGTACGCGCCGACCTGTTCAACCGCGTCTCGTGGCAGTTGCACACCCGTGCCCATGCTGCGGTGTACGCCTGGATGCCGGTACTCAGTTTTGCCCTCGACCCCAAGCTGCCACGCGTAACGCGCTGGGACCCGGAAACCGGCAAGGTTGGCCTCGACCCAGACCAATACAAGCGCCTCTCGCCGTTCGACCCGCAGGTGCGCAAGATCATCGGTGAGATCTACGAGGACCTGGCGCGCAACAATGCCATCGACGGTGTGCTGTACCACGACGATGCGGTGTTCAACGATTTCGAAGATGCCAGCCCCGCCGCGCTCAAGGCCTATGCCGCTGCTGGCCTGCCGAACACCATTGAGGCGCTGCGTGCCGATCCGGCCGTGATGCAGCGCTGGACCCGCTTCAAGAGCCGCTACCTGATCGACTTCACCAAGGAGCTGACCGCCAAGGTCCGCGCCATCGGTGGGCCGCAGTTGATGACGGCGCGCAATATCTTCGCCGAGCCGATGCTCAACCCCGGCAGCGAAGCCTGGTTTGCGCAGAACCTCGATGATTTCCTGCAGACCTACGACTGGACTGCACCCATGGCCATGCCGCTGATGGAAGGCCAGGAGTACAGCAATTCCAACGCCTGGCTGGAGAAGCTGGTCGCCACGGTCAAGGCGCGCCCCGGTGCCATGGAGCGCACCGTGTTCGAACTGCAAGCCAAAGACTGGCGCACCAAGGCCGCACCGGACATCGACGCCAAGCAGATGGCTGAATGGATGGGCGTACTCAAGCGCCAGGGTGTCACGAGTTTTGGCTACTACCCGGACAACTTCCTGGAAAACTCCCCGGACCTGAAGACAGTGCGTCCGGCCCTTTCCAACCAATGGAACCCTTGACCATGTTCGATAGAATCCTGGCTTTATTCGTGCTGGCATTGGTATTGGGTGTGCCCCTGGGCCTGATCTTCCTGGTCACCGGGCAGTTCCTGATGGACTTTGTGTTTTTCTATCCGCTGTTCATGTCGGCGCTGTGGATCGCGGGCGGCCTGTATTTCTGGCTGCACTGGGAGCGCCATTGGCCCTGGAAAGAGGACACGCCGGCCCCCGAGCTGGCCGGTAACCCGCTGATCTCGATCATCATCCCTTGCTACAACGAAGGGGACAATGCCGCCGATACCATCCATGCGGCACTGGGTCAGCTCTACCCGAACATCGAAGTGATCGCGGTAAACGACGGCTCCAAGGACAATACCGCCGAGGTACTCGACGCCCTGGCGCTGGAGAACCCGCGGCTGCGCGTGCTGCACCTGGCGCAGAACCAAGGCAAGGCAGTGGCTTTGCGCATGGGCGCCGTGGCGGCGCGCAGTGAATTCCTGGTGTGCATCGACGGCGACGCGTTGCTGGATAAAAACGCGGCGGCTTATATGGTTGCGCCGATGCTGGATAACCCGCGCCTGGGAGCGGTGACCGGCAACCCGCGCATCCGCACACGCTCGACCTTGATCGGCCGTGTGCAGGTCGGTGAGTTTTCTTCGATCATCGGCTTGATCAAGCGCACGCAGCGAGTGTTTGGCCGGATCTTCACGGTATCAGGTGTGGTGGTCGCGTTCCGTAAAAAGGCGCTGGACCGCATCGACTACTGGAGCACCGACATGATCACCGAGGACATCGATGTCAGTTGGAAGCTGCAGCTCGACCACTGGAGCATTTTCTACGAGCCCCGTGCCCTGTGCTGGATCCTGATGCCTGAAACCGTCGGCGGCCTGTGGAAACAGCGCCTGCGCTGGGCCCAGGGTGGGGCGGAAGTGCTGTTCAAGAATATCCGTGGTATCTGGCAATGGCGTCATCGCTACCTGTGGCCGCTGTTGTTCGAATACTGCCTGTCCACCGGCTGGGCGTTTACTTTCCTGTTGTCGGTGATCTTCTACGTGCTCGGCAAGTTCATGGTGTTGCCTGCGGCGATCACGGTGGACTCCCTGGTTCCGCCAGCGTTTACCGGCCTGGTGCTGGCCATGGTGTGCCTGGTGCAGTTCGCCGTGAGCATCATGATCGACCGCCGCTACGAGAAGGATCTGTGGAAGACCCTGTTCTGGACGGTGTGGTATCCGATGGTGTTCTGGCTGGTCAGCCTGTTCACCACCCTGGTCAGTTTTCCCAAGGTGCTGTTCAACCAGCACCAGAAGCGCGCGCGCTGGGTCAGCCCGGATCGCGGCATCAAACCTACTGAAGAGGAGGCGTGACCATGAAACTGGTCAGAACCCGCCAACGGATGGTGATGTGGATCATCGATGTGCTGCTGACCCTGATGGCCTGGGCCGGGTTGATCTGGCTGCTGGCACGTGGGATCAATTCGATGCTGGAGACCCACGGTGGACCGCGTATCGAAGCGCCGATCTTTGCCGCGCTCAATACCTTGCAGGTGTACCTGTGGATTGCATTGTTCAACGCTGTGATCCTGGTCACCTGGGCGCGCTATCAGCAACGCAAAGGGCGCAAATTTGCCCAGCGTCGCGCCGAGGCCAATGCGCTCACCGATAAGAATCTGAGCGAGAGCTTCAGCCTGGGTGAAGGTGACCTGGAGCAACTGCGTCGGCCTGGGGTACTGGTGATCCACAACGATGAGGAAGGCGGTGTGGCGCAGGTCAAATCCCATGTTTCCCGCGATGTGGAAAAACCCGGGCTGACCTTGGTGCCTGGCAAAGACCAGAACAAAGACGCCAGCTGAGACAGTGTTGGAAGATCGTTCCCATGCAATGTGGGAACGATCCGGTTTAATCCCGACAAATGGGATCCAATTCACAAAACTTCCGCGAACTTTTCTGCTTTTCCCTGTACTAACCTATCTCGGCAATAACTTGATGGCCAACTAATGGCAATTTAAACGTTGTCCGACGAATCGCGATCAAGAGTGCTGCCGCTGGTCGGAATAATATTTCCGGTGAAAGGCGTTATATCTCTTTGATTATTTTTAGTTGTTATTAATCAAGTGCTTGCATGAGTAACTAGTACGAATGTCCAACTAACTTTTATTTTTGAGTTGTCGGAAGTTCGGTGTTAGTTTGCCGGCCCTTGATTTTCGATGGATCGAACATGTCTTTGTTATTGCCACGGACTCGGTATCTGCTGTGCACTTTCCTGCTCGCTTATTTGAGTCTGAACAGCGCCACGGCCGCCCCTACGCCTGGAGACCAGGACCTGATCCGCGACCGCCAGAACCGCCTCCTCGAAGAGCAGCGCCGGCGCCTGGAGGAACTCCAGGACCTGCCCGGCAAAGGCACCCAACCCCAAGCGCCGGCGCTGCCGGCCGATACCCGTTGCTTTCCCATCCAGGACATCGAACTCAAGGGCGCCGACAGCCTGTCCGCAGCCGACCGCACACGCTTGCTCAAACCCTACATCGGCCAGTGCCTGGGCGTGGCGCAGCTCAATGAATTGCTCAAGGTCATCACCGACTATTACATCGCCAAGGGCCGGGTCACCAGCCGCGCGTACCTGCCGCAACAGGATCTTTCCAGCGGTCATCTGCAAGTACTCGTGGTCGAAGGCAAGCTCGAAGCCTTGAAGGGCGCCGAGGGCAGCAGCGTGACCGACCGCGAACTGGCCATGGCGTTTCCCGGCAAGGTGGGGGAAGCACTCAACCTGCGCGAAGTCGAACAATTGGTGGACCAACTCAGCCGCTTGCCCTCCAAACAGGCACAGATGGAATTGACCCCTGGCCGCCAGATCGGCGGCAGTGAGGTCGTGGTCAAGAACGTGCCGCAAAAGCCCTGGCGCGCCAGCCTGTCGCGTAACAACGATGGTCAGAAAAGTACTGGCGAACAGCAATGGGGCGCGGGCCTGGAATGGGACAGCCCACTGGGACTGGCCGATCAACTGATCCTGCGCGGTGGACACGACGCCATCAGCGACCACCAGAAAACCTCGAAAAGCAGCATGTTCTATTACAACCTGCCGTGGGGCTGGTGGAACTTCAGCTACAGCTACAGCGAGAGTGAATACCGCACCTTCGGCAGGGTCGATGACTTCAAATTCAAGCAAAACGGCGACAGCCAGAACCACCAACTGCGCGCCGAACGTGTGATCCATCGCGACGATGTGAGCAAGACCTCGGTCAACGTTGGCCTGACGCACCTGCGCACCAACAACTACGTGCTCGACGCACGCCTGCCGACCAGCAGCAACCGTCTCAGCGAGTTCCAGGTCGGCATCACCCACGGGCGGCGGATCGGCAGTGCCTTCGTCAACCTGGATGTGGGCATGCAAAACGGTATCGGTGCGTTTGATGCGCAAAGCAATCGGCAAGAGCGGGACGCCCAGGGCAACCTCACGGCGACGCCGCGCTATCGCAAATACACCGCCACGATGAGCTACCTGCAACCCTTCACGTTGTGGGGTGAGTCGTTGAGTTTTTCCAGCCTTGCCACTGGGCAACGCAGTGAAGACGTCCTGTATTCACCGCAACGCATGAGCCTGGGTGGTTCCTACTCGGTACGCGGTTTCAAGGACCAGCAACTGAACGGCGACAGCGGTGGCTACTGGCGCAACGAAGTGCGCTGGGCGCGACCGGTCACCCTGGACTGGATGCGCCCGGCCTTCGCCGAATACGGCGCCAGCGTCGGTTATGACCAGGGCGTGATTCGCAACGATCGCTACAACGATGACGAGCACGGACGGGTATCGAGTAATTCCGTCGAGCTGTTCGCCCGCGGCAAATACGTCAGCACCAGCGTGACCTTTGCCCATTCCCTGGAGCGACCTGGCGTTGTGACCGAGCGCGAAGCGCCGATCTATTTCCGCCTGGATTTCTTCCTGTAATTCAACGCCGCTGCCTTGAGATTTAAGAATATGGATGTTCGCCCTGCTGCCGCCCTGAAAAGCCTGACTCAACGTGGACTTGCGCTGGTCCTGGCCAACGCGCTGTTCTGGCAGCCGCTGCTGGCCAATGCCGACGGCATCGTGGTCAGCGGCCCAGGCACCACGCTCGGCCAGGCCGGCAACGGCGTTCCGGTGGTGAACATCGCCACGCCCAATGGCAGCGGCCTGTCCCATAACCAGTTCAAGGACTACAACGTCGGCCCCAATGGCGTGATCCTCAACAACGCCACGGGTGCGCTGCAGAACACACAACTGGGCGGCATCATCATCGGCAACCCGAACCTCAAGGGCGGCGCGGCGAACGTCATCCTCAACGAAGTCAACGGCGGCAGCCCCAGCCAGTTGCGTGGCTATACCGAAGTGGCGGGGCAGTCGGCCAAGGTCATCGTGGCCAACCCGTATGGCATCAGCTGCAACGGCTGCGGGTTTATCAACACCCCCAACGTCACGCTGACCACCGGCAAGCCGGTCATCGATAAAGTCGGTCGCCTGGACCATTACCAGGTGGATGGCGGTGCCGTGACCATCGACGGCAAGGGCCTGAACGCCAGCAACGTCGACCGTTTCGAGATCATCACCCGCTCGGCCAAGATCAACGCGCAGATCAATGCGCGCGAACTCACCGTGATCGCCGGGCGCAATGACGTCGATGCGCAAAGCCTGAAAACCACCGTACGCGCCGATGACGGCAGCGCCAAACCGGAATTGGCAATCGACTCGTCGGCGCTCGGCGGCATGTACGCGGGCGCCATCAAGCTGGTGGGCACCGAAGCCGGCGTGGGCGTGAAGCTTGACGGTACGCTGGCAGCCAGTGGCGGCGACATCCAACTGGACGCCAACGGCCACTTGAGCATGGCTCAGGCCGCATCCAGCGGCGCAGTGGATATCAAGGCGGCGAGCCTGGAGACCAAGGGCCCGGTCTACGCCGGCACCACGCTCAAGGCGCAGACCAAGGGTGAGCTGAAGAACCGCAAGACCCTGGCCGCCCGTGACAGCATCACCCTGGCCAGCAACGGCCAGTTGACCAACAGCGGCATCATCGAAGCCGGCGTCAACGCCGATAACACGCGCAATGCCGGTGGCGACGTCACGCTCGACAGCCAGAACATCACCAACACCGGTCGGGTGATCGCCAATCGCACCCTCACCGCCACCGCCGCGCAAACACTGGATAACCAGGGCGCCACGATGAGTGCCAAGCAGGCGCTGAGCGTTACCGCCGCCCGCGTCGATAACCGCAACAAAGGCCAACTGCTCAGCGACGGCGCACAAACCCTCAACGTCAGCGGCCTGCTGGACAACAGCCAGGGCGGCATCATCGACAGCACCGGCGCCTTTGCGCTTTACGGCAATCGCCTGGACAACAGCGCCGGTAACCTCACGGGCGCAAGCTCCATCACCGTGGATTTGCTTGGTGATCTGATCAACCGCAACGGCAAGCTGGCGAGCGTCGGCCCGTTGCTGGTTCAACGCGCCGTCCATGTGGATAACCAGGGCGGCAAGCTCGCCAGCCAGGGCCTGTTGACCCTGTTCGCCAACAGTGTCGATAACCAGAGCAGCGGGACGCTGGCCGCCAACGATGGCCTGGCGCTTACCACCACCGGCTTGCTGCAAAACGGCGGCAACGGGCTGATCCACAGTGAAAAGGCCGGTGTGACGATCACCGCCGGCACCCTCGCAAACAACGGCGGGCGCATCGCTGCCAAAGCCGGCGATGCGCTGATCGACGCCACCGATTTCAGCAACGGCAGCGGCGCGCTGTTGGCCCGTGATCGCATTCGCCTCAGCGGCCTGAATGTGGATAACGGCGGTGAGATCGCGGCCAATCAGATTGATCTGAAGCTGCAAGGCGCCCTGACCAACCGTGGCTTGATCGAAAGCGCCACGACCCTGGAGGTCGACACCGCCAGCCTGACCAACAGCGGCCAGATGCGTGCATTGGGCCAGGTGGGTAAAACCCGCTACGCCATCGGCGGCTTGCTGAACAACAGCGGCAGCCTGGAAACCGCCAACGACCAGTTGAGCCTTGCCGCCGGCACCTTCCAGAACACCGGCGGCAAGGTACTGCACGTGGGCACTGGCGTGCTCGATCTCAGCGGCATCAGCCTTGACGACGTTGGCGGCAGCCTGGTGACCCACGGCGACCTGACCCTCGACAAAACCCGCTGGACCAACAGCACCGCGATCCAGGCCGGACGCCTGACCGTCAATGTCGACAACCTGAACCAGACCGCCACCGGCAAGCTGCTCGGCACCCGTGCAGTGGTCGGCAAAGGCCTGGACTGGACGGTTGGCGGCACCGTCGCCAGCCAAGGCAGCCTCGATCTGTCCGTGGGCAACCTGCTCAATGATCATGGCCTGATCTTCAGCGGCGGCGACATGAACCTGCGGGTCGATCGCCTGAAAAACCTCGCTGCCAGCATCTACGCCATGGGCAACCTGCGCGTTGATCGCGACGGTCAGGGCGGGCTGGCTTCCAGCATCATCAACAGCTCGGGCACTATCGAAAGTGAACGCAACCTGGCCCTGGCGGCCAGCACGATCGATAACATCCGCACCGTGCTCACCACCGAGTCGGGCATCTACAGCGCTTCCATTACACCCGTCGCCTGTATCGATGGCGTGACCGGTGGAGACTGTGAAGGTGGCAAGCAGAACCGGCCGTTCCAGATCACCCAGCGTGACCACTTCATCGTCACCAACGCCACGGCCGGCGCCAGCATCACTTCCGGCGCCAACATGCAGCTCACCGGCGGCACGTTACTCAACAGCAGCAGTAGCATCGCCACAGGCGGCGACATGACCGTGCGTGTCGACCAACTGACCAACGTCGGTCTGGTGACCCACGACACGCAATACGATCGTGTCTTTAGCTCTGAGCGCGAGCGCAAGCCGGCGGGCTGGTACCGCGAGGCGGCGGCGTTCACTGCGCGTTATTCAGCGGGCAAGAACATGGACGGGGTTGAAGCCGCCATGGCCGCGTTCATCGGCAAAATGGAGAGTGAAAAAACCGCCCTGCGCAAAACGACCCAACTGATGGTCCCGGACCAAAGCTACGCCGCAGTCATCCAGGCCGGTGGCGCAGTAGCCGTAAGCGCCCAGGAAGGCATCGATAACCGCGTCGTGAAGCGTGGCTACACCTACGTCGGCAGCGGCGCCAACTCCAATGCGCCGGGCTTCTCGACCGAGATCAGCCTCAACCCCCAACTGCCGCCGGACGTTGCCCAGCAACAGGTCAACCCACTGGGCCTGCCCGGCTTCAACTTGCCGACCGGTGAGAACGGGTTGTTTCACCTCAACGACGGCAAGGGCGTGAACGGCCTGCCGACCAGCCAGTTCGCAGCCAACCCGCACAAGTACCTGATTGAAACCAACCCGCTGCTCACCGACATGCGTCAGTTCTTGAGCTCGGACTACATGCTCACCAAACTCGGCTACGACCCTGACACGGCGCAGCGCCGTCTGGGTGACGGTTTCTACGAACAGCGCCTGATCCAGCAAGCGGTGCTTGCCCGCACCGGTCAGCGTTTCATCGACGGCCAGACCAGCGATGCCGACCTGTTCAAGCACCTGATGGACAACGCCATCGGCAGCAAAAGCGCGCTGAACCTGGCGGTGGGTGTGAGTCTCACCGCCGAGCAGGTCGCGGCCCTGACCCACGACATTGTGTGGCTGGAAAACGCCACTGTGGCCGGGCAACAAGTGCTGGTGCCGGTGCTGTACCTCGCTCAGGCCGGCAACCGCCTGGCGCCCAATGGCGCGTTGATTTCCGGCAGCGACGTCAACCTGATCACCGGCAAAAACCTCAATAACGCGGGTACCCTGCGCGCGACTGGCAGCCTGCTGGCAAACGTCGGCGGCAACCTCACCAACAGTGGGTTGATGGAAGCCGGTGGGCGCCTCGACCTGCTCAGCGGCAACAACTTGAGCAACCGCGCGGGCGGTGTGATCAGCGCGGGCAACGTCAACCTCGCCGCTGGCGCCGACCTGCTCAACGAACGCAGCGTCACCACCCACGAAAGCGCCAGCAGCTACCGCACCGAACGCAGTGACTTCGTCGACAGCGCCGCGCGTATCGAATCGGCCAACGATTTGACTTTACAAGCCGGGGGCAATTTCAACAGCGTCGGCGGCGTGCTCAAGAGCGGTGCCGACACCACGGTCAAGGCCGTGGGCGACGTCAACATCACCGCCTCGAAAACCCTCGACAGCGGCGCCATCGGCAACCGCTCGAGCTTCACCACCATTGCCCAGCAAGGCTCCGTGGTCGACGCCGGCCGCGACCTGCATGTGATTGGCGGGCGCGACATCAGCGCCGTGGCCAGCCAGGTTGAAGCCAAGCGCGACGTCAACCTGATTGCCATCCGCGACCTCAGCGCCATTGCGGCGGCCAACGAGCAGCACTCCACGGTCAACACAAAAAAGGTCAAAAGCATCGAGGACCACGCGCAGCAAGTGTCCAGCGTGATCAAGGCCGGCGGCGACGCCACCCTGAGTGCCGGGCAGAACCTGCAACTGGTCGCCAGCCAGGTGAATGCCGGCAACGAGGCGTACCTGGTGTCCGGAAAAAACCTCGACCTCAAAGCCGCTGCCAACCAGGACTACAGCTTCTACAGCAAGACCAAGAAAACGGCCCAGGGCAAAAAATTCCGCCTCGACGAAACCGACGCCGTGAACAACGTCGGCAGCCTCGTCAGCGCCGGCAAAAACAGCACCGTCGTGGCCGGTGAAAACCTGCTGCTGGCCGGCAGTGCCGTCACTGCCGAAAAAGGTGCCACCCAACTGGTGGCCGGCCAGGACGTGAACATCCTCGCCGTCAGTAACGCCGACAGCGCCCGCCACGAACGCAAGGAAAGCAAAAGCAGCTGGGGTGGGCTCAAGTCGAGCAAGGTCCAGGACAAAGTCGACGAAAAACGCACCACCGCCCTGGGCAGCATGGTCTCCGGCGAAACCGTCACCGTCGCCGCCAAGCGCGACGCCACCGTCACCGGTTCCAACCTGGTCAGCACCGGCGACCTCGCCGTCCAGGCCGGCCGCGACCTGACCATCGACGCGGCGCAGAACACCTTCGCCCGCACCGACATGCACAAGGAAAAAAATCGCGACCTCACCGGTGTGTTGACCGGCAACAAGCTCGGTCTGGACGACATGACCGGCAACCAGAAGCTGTACATCAACAGCTCCAAGCACAACGGCACCGCCAATGAAATGACCTTGACCGGTAGCACCATTGGTTCGAGTGCGGGCAATGTGTCGTTGACCGCTGGGCGTGAGTTGAAGGTGGTGGCCAGTGATCTGGTGAGCACCAAGAACATGGAGTTGAGTGGTGCCAATGTCACCGTCACCTCGGGTGTGGAGACGGCCAGTCAGACCAGTAAGGACAGTTCCAAGAGCCTCGCGGTAGGCCGAGTGATCGCGGGCACCGTGGTCGACACCGCCAACAGCATCCGCGACGCAGCCGAGGCGGCGCGCAGCTCCGACGACCCGCGGCTCAAGGCCGTGAAGATCGCCCAGGCGGCGTTGTCGATGTACAACCTCAATAACCAGGCGGGCGATCTCGCTAAACAAAGTACCGGTTTCAAAGACAAAACCGGTGGCTCCGCCGGCAACGGTTCGTTCATCAAGATCGGCACCGAACTGGCTAACACCCGCACCAAAAACAGCAGCGAATACACCGCGCAGACCGCTCACCAGAGCAACCTCAACGCCGGGGGCAAACTGTCGATCATCGCTGCGGGCGATGCGCCGGGCACTGTGGGTGACTTGACGATTACCGGCAGCACGTTGAAAGCCGACAGCACGTTGCTGTCCGCGAAAAACAACATCCTGATGCAAAGCGCACAGAACACCACCGACCGCAAAAACGACGGTTCGCGCAACCGGACCGCTATCGGTGCCAGCTTCAACATCGGTGAGCAAAACGGTTTCACCATCGACCTCGGTGCACAAACCGCCAAGAACCTTGGCTCTGGAGGCTCGGTTACCCAGGTCAACACCACGTTGGACACCGGCTCGCTGGTACTGCGCAGCGGCCAGGACACCAGCCTGATCGGCGCGCAGGTACGTGCTGACCGTATCGATGCCAACATCGGCGGCAACCTCAACATCCTGTCGCGCCAAGACACCGAAACGTCCAAGAGCAAGCAGAACAGCGCGGGCTTCGGTGCGAGCATCTGCATTCCGCCGATCTGTTATGGCTCCCCGGTAACCGCGTCCGCGAACCTGGCGGCGTCGAAGATGAACAGCGACTACCAGGCGGTTACCGACCAGAGCGGCTTCTTTGCTGGCAAGGGTGGCTACACCATCGATGTGGCCAAAAACACCACCCTGCAAGGTGCGGTGATTGCCAGCGAGGCTGCGGCCGACAGGAACCTGCTGCTCACCGATCGGTTGCTGGTCAGTGACATCAAGAACAAGAGCGAGATCAAGAGCCAATCGGCCGGCGTCAGCGTCTCCGGTTCCTACAGTAGCGGCGCGAGTACCCTCACGCCGGGTGCCTTGTATGGCATGTCGCTGAACGATTCGGACCACAGCTATACGCGCAGTGCTGTCAGCGAAGGCACGATCGTGGTGCGTAACCCTGAGGGCGCGGGTGACCTGGTCGGCCTTAACCGTGACACGGCCAACGCCAACCAGCGCCTCGACAAGCCTGATGAAAAGGCCATGCAGGAACGCATGGACCTGATCAAGAGTTCGATGGAGCTGACCAAGGGCATTGGCGATGCGATTGCTGCGGCGCGGATCAAGGCCGCCAACGACCCAGACAGCGACGTCAGCAAAGCTACGCGGCAGAAGCTGATTGAAGACGGTATCTCCAACCCGACACCGGAACAAGTCAGCCAGCGTGCCCAACAGGATTACGGCGTTGGCAGCAGCTTCCAGAAGGCCAGTCAGGCGGTGACTGCCGTGGTGCAAGCGGCGATGGGGGGCAGCGTAGGTGGTGCTCTGGCGGGGGCGGCAGCGCCGTATCTGGCACAAGAGATCAAACTGAAAACTGAAGGCGACCCTTATGCCAACCTGATGGCTCATGCGGTGCTGGGTGCGGTGCTGGCGCGGGCCGGTGGTAACTCCGCGCTGGCAGGGGCAGCCGGGGCTGTGGCTGCGGAGAAAACCGCACAGCTGATTAAAGAAAGTTTGTATGGCGGAGTCAGTAACGAAAACCTGTCCGAAGCGCAAAAGCAGACAATTTCCAGTCTCTCGACCTTGGCGGCTGGGCTCTCCGGATCGTTGGTTGGCAAGGACGCGCTAAATGCGGTGGCAGCCGCGCAGGTTGGGAAGAATGCGGTTGAAAATAACTTGTTGGCGAACAAGTACGGGGTAAAAAAGCTGGATAAAGCCAGCCTTGAACTCTATGAGAAGCTCAAGGAAGCGGACATAGGCAGCATTGATGATCTGCAAAAACGCTACAAGGGTTGTGCGGGTGATGGTGCTTGCGAGCGCGACATTCGTAATGAATACCGCAATCAAGAAAATGAAGCAGGGAAAAAACTCCTGGGCCTTTACCAGATAGGGAAGCTGACACGGGATGAGTACAACGTTTTTGTAGCCGACTATTCCATCGCCATGCTGGAAGGTGTGAAAGAAGGGCAGCGCAATGGAGAGGGCGCAGGCTTTCTTGATATATATTCGCTTTCAGGCGCGGATTGGGCGCCGGCGGGAGTGATCGGCAATCCTTACGTCGATGCGATTAGGGCTAGTGAGAAGATCGCCGAGTGGAAGCGTCAAGGACTCAGCGACGAGAAGATTGTTACGCGTGCTCAGCTGGATGGATTAATTGGTTCAAACTTGGCTCCCGTAGATGTACCGGGGGTGATCAATCTTGTCGATAATGGCGCCAGCAGGGAGGAAGTTCTAAAGTTCGCCGCAGCCATTGCTTTGGGCAAAGCGCTAGGTGGGACAAAAGGGACGGGCACAGGAAAGGCGCCATATACCTCGACTGTCTCGCCGGATGCTGAGGCCGGCATGCCGTATGCCCATCCGGTAAAGGAGCCTGGGGCGAAAGATGCAGTGCCTCAAATCAAAGCTGGCGCTGCCGGTGGTGAAACAGCAGGTAAGGCCTTCCCACAAGCTGTAAAGGATGCTGCCAAAGCAGAGAATCCACGTTCAACATGCGTGTACTGTCGTATTGATGGAACTGGAACCCAAGTTGATCATGCGATTCCAAAGGCTAGAGGGGGAGATGCTACACTCGAAAATGCTCAAATGGCGTGCCCGCACTGTAACGCTTCAAAGGGCGCACGAGATTTTCCTGTCAATCCTCCGCCAGGGTATCGTGGTGAATGGCCTCCTTCACACTGGTAAAAATGAGTAGAGAATATATATGAAGTATCAGCCCGGAGAATATGAAGCTGTTCATCAAGCGCCTGTTTGGCGTGATCGTGCCAATTTCATATTTGTCGCTCACCTTGGGACCAAGGATGGAAATAACGAGTGGGAGCAATTATGGGGTCAAAAAACAGCCGCCCACAGATTCATCCTTTGCTGTATTCCATTTTTTGCTCAAGACATCGCTTTAGGCGACGAAGTGGAAACGGATGTTGACTTTGTAGTCCAGCGAGTTATTCAGCATGCTGGGCAAACCACTTTCAGGGTGTGGTTTGGTGCCCACGATAAGACTACACGCGAAGCATTGATGCTAGAGATTGAGGCAATGGACCCATTAATGGAATGGTCTTCAGAAAACCTACTTGCACTTAGCCTTTCTGATGGAGTCGAAGCGCAGCGTATGGCTAATTATTTACAGGCGCGTGAGGAGCAAGGTTTGCTTAAATACGAAACTGGGCGGCGTTGAAATTAAAAAATAGTAAAAATATAGGTCAGACCACGGTTTTGCGCTTTTTAGAGTTCAGCAGAATTGCTCTTTTAAAATATTAATTATTTTTTGTAATTATTCGATTTTGTTGGCCGGGTGATGGGCGGCTAAGCTGTAAGCTCTTATTTATTTGGGGTTTATATGGCTCGCCGTCCTAGAGTTATACTGCCGGATATCCCGTTGCACATTATTCAGCGGGAAACAACCGGTCTGCGTGTTTTTACTCAGACGAAGACTATATTTTTTACATTGATAAATTAGACCGGATTGCTGAATTGGCTGATCAGCTCATGCGAGAAGCTGCTGAAGCTCGGGTGAGGTACTAATTTATGAGGCCAACTAATATGGATTATGCGTTTCTCTTTGCAACGCTTCAGAGTCAGTTGGTTCTTGCGTTCGCCGAACTGTACCCCAATGCAAAAGATTCTACCTGGCTCCTCGACTTCCCGAAGAGGGGAGGCATGCTTGTTGAGGGTGATCAATGGCAATTTCTCAGGCATGGTGCAGGCATTCGTTTTGAAAGAGTGTCGCGTAAACCCCATTGGGTCGTGGATGTTCATAAACGCTTTGATGAGCCGAAAATAATCGATAATTGGCGATTACTTCATTTTTTTGAATCGTGCGGGGTAAGCATGGATGAAGGCCAAGTGTCATCGTTATTAAATGAGTTGTGTTTAAAAGGTCATTTGCTTGACCAAGGTAGTGGGCAGTTTCTATTTGTCGACTGATCAGGGAGTGTAAAGGGGCGGGTTATTTATTTTAAATAAATCTGTCCCTTATTCTGGCGTATTCAGGAAGGAAAGAGACGGTAGTGAGAAGAAATGAACCTTGGTGGCCCGCTGTATATCTTCCTTGCGCCGGTGCGTTCGGCCTATTGTTCATGTGTGTGTTTTTTCAGGTTGCCGGGTATTGGTTGAGTGGTGGCGAGGACGTCGCCATGCTTATCAAGGAGAATATGCCGCTTTATCTGAAAATGGCTGGGGCTGGCTTTATTCTAGGTGTTGTCCTGTGGTTGTCTAACGTTCGTTGAACCGCGGATTTTCTTGTTTTATAGATACTTTTTACCCTCACAAGGATGATCAATGAAATCCGCAAAATTCCCGCTCCTGGCCTTCCTCATGTCCTGCCTGGTGGCCGGTTGGGGCCTGGTGTATGTCGGCCGTATCAAGTGGGGTATCGGGGTCGCCATATTGCTGTACGGCGGTATCGCGTTGCTGGGGGCGCTGGGGCTGGTCGCTACCCCCATTGGGCTGCATGGGCTATTCGCCTTCTTGATCACCGTCAAGCTGGGCTCAGCCATCCTGTCCGCCGTGCTGGCGCGTCGCTACAACGGACCGCCCAATGTGCCACGCAAGCGTTTCCACGTTCTTTACGTCGGGGTGATGGTGATTGCGGTACTGATGCTCGATGTATTGCCGGTGCCCGTACTGGGGTTCAAAAACTACTACATCCCATCCGGATCGATGGTGCCGACGCTGTCCATTGGCGACTACATCCTGACGGACCTGCGGGCCGGTCCGCCCAGGGTGGGGGATATCGTGGTGTACCGCTGGAATGGCACTGAAGCGGTCAAGCGCGTGGCCGGTGTTGCCGGGGATACGTTAGCCCTGGTGAACGGTGAACTGATCCACAACGGCGAAAACCTCGGGTTGTTTCACGCACCGGCCGACCGTGTAAAAGGGCCTGAATCCCTTGAAATGGCACCGGTCACGGTCGAGCCGGGGCACCTCTTTTTGCTGGGCGACAACCGCTGGAGCAGCAACGACAGCCGCTTCATGGGCCAGGTCGCGGTTAAGGACGTGGTGGGCAAGGTGACGGGCATCTGGTTCTCAAATGAGCGGGCGCGTATCGGGACGACGTTCCCATGAGCCTTTCGAGTGGGGCGTGCCGGGTTGTGCAGTGGCTGTGCCTGCTGGTGATGTGCGGCAGCGCCAGCGCATTCATGGTGGCCTGGCTCTATCTTGATCGCAGTTCGTCGATGCTGGGCGTGGCGGCCGGCGCCTTTGTGTGGTGCGGCATTGGCCTGTTGTTCGCGTTTGTGTATGAACGGTCTCGCACTGCCACATCCACGCTCCGGTTTATGTTGACTCGGACAGTGGCGCTGCTGATGCTTGCGGCGGGTGCGGCCTATCTGGTTGGCCTGCTGTGGGTCGAGCCGGAACGCGATTTTATGGAGTCTCAGTTAAAAGGGGCATCGTGCGGCAAGTACACGGGTGTGATTGAAAAAGGGTGGGAGCAAATTTGCGCTGACTCAAAGCAGCCGTAAACGCTTGAAGCTGGCTGGGCTTGGATAGGCAGTCGGTTTGTCCTTTTGATTTTTTCAATGTTCATTGAGCGTTTTTGATGATGAATCGATATGCAGGAAAGCCCTTTCTCCGTCTTCTTGAATGCTACGTCCTGTCGGCCATTGGTGCGCTGTCCGACCAGCAACGCGCCGATTTGACGGCACTCGAACCCAAGTTGCACGAACTGTATGGGACGCAGGGCAGTTGGTCTGATGTGGTCGCCTCTCAGATGGAGTTTCCGCCCTCGCTGGAGGAAAAAATCCGAGCCGTGTGGCGCACAAATTCGGAAAAATTCGCCCAGGCCGGCGTGCCGATAATTGCCGAAGACTTTGCCAGAAACTTTGTAGACACCAATTTTCCCTCTTAAAGCTGGAGCAACACCGCATGGACGCAAGCAACACCGCTAAACGCCCGACCATTCTGGCCAGCATCGGCCGCCGCCTGGCCGACATGTTCGCCAAGACCATCGTGATACAGACCGGCAACCTGACGAGCGTGCGCGGGCTGGCGGATATTTATGACAACGGCAGGGGGTAAGCACGTCATGAACGATTCAGTATCGGCCACACAAACCTGGGACCTCGCCAGCCCGTTCAGACGGTTGCTCGGCTATTTCATTGATATGGCCGTTGTGTTCTTCCTGCTGTTTGTGCTGCGCAATCTGGACTACGCCTATCTCTATTTGCACTCGGTGGCAGGCCCGAAGTTGTTTGAAGGCTTGCGCTATGTGCTGTTGTTTTCAGCCTTCGGGTACTTTTTGTTTTGCGATGCCTTACCCAACGGGCAGAGCCTGGGTAAACGGGTGTGCCGCACGGCGGTGGTGGGTTACCCGTATCCTACGAACTGCACGCTGTTCCAGTCGTTTCTGCGCAATGTGCCGAAGCTGTTGTTCAGTGTTCTGGACGGTCTTTTTGCACTGTTCGGTTTGCGCCGCCGCTTGGGCGATATGTTGGCCAAGACGATTGTGATCAACACGTGAGCAGGGCGGCGTGACACACCGATCAATGTGAGCGGGCTTGCTGTGGCGAGGGAGCTTGCTCCCGCTGACTGCGTAGCAGTCTCCGGCTTTTGAGCGCACTTCGCACCCCAACTCAAGCAAACCCACTCATCACCGCAGTGACAAAAGCCGTTACAGCAACTTGCGCTGCACTGCCTCATCCAGCGTGCTGCGCGTCAACGCCTCGACCACTTCCCGCGTGTCGGTCTGGAACGGCAGGCCCACGATCAACACCAGGTGCACCCAGGTGCGGACCGACTCACTCTTTTTAACCCGACCCAATTCCTTGCCGTCCTTGTCCTTGAACACGGTTTCAAGGGTAAAGATGTTCTTTGCGGTGGTGGGGATGACGCAGAACGTGAAGCCGGTGATGAACGCCGACACCGGGCTGTACTCTTCATTGTTGTGCAGCGTGGCATCCACATAGAGGTCTGAGTCGACCTTGTCGGTGCTGACCCGCGAAAAGCGATTGGACTGTTGGAAGGTGTCGGACACCGCCTTTTCCCACAGCACGACCGGAGCCCCCACCGCCGCGTTGCCCGGGCCGCCGTTGACGTGGTTTTGCGCGGTGGTGCGCACATACGCCGTCGGTTTTTGCGCCGGCGCGTTAGCGGTCGGAGGCCAGGTCTGCACCGCTGGCAGTTCGTGTTGTGAGTAAGACACGCAACCTGTCAGCAAGACGGCCGCGAGTACCAGGTAGTGTTTGATCAATCCTTTCATGTGTTGCTCCTGAAACTAAGGTTTCGCCAGGTTGGCGGTAGCGGTGTCGAGCAGTTGCGTGACCAGTTTGGTCAGTTGCTGGCCGCCCATCGACGGCGCCCAATACTGGCCGCTGTACAGCCCGACGTTGTGTTCGAACTTGATCGACTCCTTCGCCGACGCCAGTTCCTTGCCATCGCGATCGACGATGACCAGGTCGCCGGCGACGTCAAAGCTGTCCACGTAGATCGGTCCGTTGACCCAGATCCAAATGGTCAGCGTCAGCAGCGCGCCAGGCACGTAGGCCGGGTGCGGGGCGCGATGACCCTTGAGGGACGTCATATTGAATTTGAGGGTGACGTCGTGCTCGCCCAGGCGTACCGGATACTCGGTCACTTGCTTGAAATAGCCCGCCGTGCGCACGTACTGGTTGATCTGGGCTGTCAGGGAGCGGCTGATGGCCGTTTTGTTGGCCTCGTTGACGTCAGCGTCATTCACCGTCACATCGGCGACTTGCGCACTGCGCGGGCTGCTGGTGGAAGCCGGATGGAGCGGGGCGCCGATGGGGCCGGTGACGGTGTATGACACACAGCCGGTCATCGATAGCACGGCGACGAGCGCCGTCGCCCGGAGGAGGGTTTTCAACACGCAATATCCCTATAAATGAATGAACCAAGCCACTGTCTCGTCCTTCAGGGGCATAACTTGAGCGCACATTTTTTATCGATCAGGTGAAGGCTAAAGGCCATCATTCTTTTTGTTTTCCTGACAACGCCTTAGCGCATTCCGACTGGGTGTTGGGGCGCCAGTGCCAGGAAAACGGCGCCACGCGGGCGTCAAAACAACTTGAGAACGGCTTTCAACTCCGTAAAATGCCGCGATTGTTTAAAGCACGATACTTTTCAGGGACGAATTCATACATGCGTGTGTTTGCCATATTTCTCGCGGCCTGCCTCATGGCGGGCTGTGCCTCCAAGCCGGATTACTATATCTCCCCGGCGCCGGTGACCATTCCCAAGACTGCGACCTACTGGCTCGACACTTTCGACGTAGAGGTGGTGGGCAAGAACGAACGCTTCCTCTCGGATGAAAAAGTGCGCCAGCAACTCGGTGTCGATCTGGTCGACCGCCTGCTCAAGTCCAAGCGCTACGCCACCAGCAAGGACAAGGCCGATTACCTGCTGGACGTGAACGTCATCTATACCCGGCGCATACAAGACACCCAAGGCGGTTTCATGACGGCCATCGTCGATGACAAGACCATCCTCGCCAGTGTCGACTTCAACTATCAGGTCAAGATCAAGAAAGCCGGCGCCGAGGTGCTGCATTTCTCGCAGGCTCGCCAAGGGCTGATGCCAGGCGGGTACAAGGGCGACTGGCAGAACATGAAAACGATGGCCGGGGTGCTGACCAACTCTGGCAACTCCAGCGTCGAGACCTTCTACACCGGTTTATTGAGCCGATTCATCGTTGACGACCTGCGCGGCATTCCGTCCCGCTAGCGTTAGCTGCAGCACCCGATTTCCCACTTAGGAGCACCCTGTGAAAACACTGTCCAAAATCCTGCTGTCCGGCTTCACCGCCGCAGCGCTGCTGACCGTGGCCGGTTGCGCTACGGAGAGCAACCGCGCCATGCCGGTGGAGCAAGTCGCCAGCGCCAACGTCGCCTATTCCGGCGTGCGTGTCCCGATTGCCGTGGGCAAGTTCGACAACCGCTCCAGCTACATGCGTGGCATCTTCTCCGACGGCGTTGACCGCCTCGGCGGCCAGGCCAAGACCATCCTGATCACCCACCTGCAGCAGACCAACCGCTTCAGCGTGCTGGACCGCGACAACATGGGCGAGATCTCCCAGGAAGCCGCGATCAAAGGCACCGTGCAGAAGCTCAAGGGCGCTGACTACGTGGTGACGGGCGACGTGACCGAGTTCGGTCGCAAAGAAACCGGCGACCGCCAGCTGTTCGGCATCCTCGGCCGTGGCAAGACCCAAGTGGCCTACGCCAAAGTCGCGTTGAATATCGTCAACATCAGCACCTCCGAAGTGGTGTATTCCACCCAGGGCGCCGGTGAGTACGCGCTGTCCAACCGTGAAGTGATCGGCTTCGGCGGCACCGCCAGCTACGACTCCACCCTCAATGGCAAGGTCCTCGACCTGGCCATGCGTGAAGCCATCAACCGCCTTGTCGACGGCATCAACGCCGGCGCCTGGAACCCACGCAACTGATCAGCAGCACCTCAAGGAGCAGTACAAGGATGAGCAAGGCAGTCAAGTTGGCGCTGGTGCTGACAGCAGTGGCGACGGTCGCGGGGTGCCAGACGGCGCCCCAACCCCTGTATCAGTGGGAAAGCTACCAGCCGCAGGTTTACGAGTACTTCAAGGGCGAGCCCAAGGAGGCGCAGGTCGAGGCGCTGGAGCGGGATCTGCAGAAGATCAACGCCAGTGGCCGCAAGGCTCCGCCGGGTTACCACGCCCACTTGGGCATGCTCTACCTGAGCATGGGCAAGGATGACCAGATGGTGCAGGAATTTCGCACCGAGAAGGCACTGTTCCCTGAGTCCGCCTCGTACATGGACTTTTTGCTGAAAAACGCCAAGACCGGAGTCGCCACCAAATGAGCCTGTTGAAACTCACTGGCGCCTTGCTGGCCCTGGCCTTGCTCGGCGGTTGCGCAGCCCCCAAGACCATCGATTACACGGCCTATAAACAGGCACGACCGAAGTCGATCCTGGTCCTGCCGCCGATCAATGAATCGCCCGAAGTGCAAGCGTCCTACAGCATGGTCTCGCAAGTGACCTACCCGTTGGCCGAAGCCGGCTACTACGTGTTGCCGATCGCCCTGGTCGACGAAACCTTCCGCCAGAACGGGCTGACCACCGCCAATGATATCCAGGCGGTGCCACCGGCCAAGCTGCATGACATCTTTGGTGCGGATTCGGCGCTGTACATCACCGTGACCAATTACGGCACCAAGTACATGCTGATCTCCAGCGACACCTCCGTGACGGCCTCGGCCAAACTGGTCGACCTGCGCACCGGCACCACCCTGTGGACCGGCTCGGCGCATGCGTCCAGCGAGGAAGGCAACAACAACGGCGGCGGTATCGTCGGCATGCTGATCACGGCGGCGGTCAAGCAAGTGATCAACAGCTCCACCGACGCGGCGCACCCGATTGCCGGTATCACCAGTGCGCGCTTGCTGTCTCCGGGTCAGCGCGCGGGGATTCTGTACGGTCCGCGCAACCCGAAATACGGTACTGATTGATTGAACGGTTCGGCGGGGCAGGTATTTGTGTCCCGCCGAACGGTTTAACCCGAACAGTCAGCGCCTTGCGTCTGACCTTGTGAACGGATCATTCATTCACGAGGTTCAGCCCATGTCCCGTCCTCTGCTCTTCCTGCGTCCTGCTGCCCAGGGCTTTGCCGTTACCTTGCTGGTGACGCTGGCCGGTTGTGGGCTGTCCTCTTCCCGCGATGTGGCCAAGCCTGACGAAGCGGCGCCGGTCTCCGAGCTGCACAGCGCTCCAGTGCTAGGCGCGCTGGTTAAACGCATGCCGATGCCTGCCCCCATGAGCGCACGAAGGGTGATGCAGGAGTCCGTGGCGATGGACTACCGCAGCGAACCCCGCGAACAGTACGAAAACCTGCCGGACAACCCTGTGCATCGTGTGGCCGAAACGCCGGTTTCAACCTTCAGTGTGGACGTCGACACCGGCAGCTACGCCAACGTAAGACGCTTCCTCAACCAAGGCCGCCTGCCGCCCGAAGGCGCTGTGCGACTAGAGGAAATGGTCAACTATTTCCCCTTCCACTACGCACTGCCCACCGACGGTTCGCCCTTTGGTGTGACCACCGAAGTGGCCGCCACACCGTGGAACCCGCGCACCCAGTTGCTGCGCATCGGCATCAAGGCCTCCGACCGCGCCGTGGCGCAACTGGCGCCGGCCAACCTGGTGTTCCTGGTGGATGTGTCCGGCTCGATGGATCGCCGCGAAGGCTTGCCGCTGGTGAAAAGTACGCTGAAATTGCTGGTGGACCAGTTACGCGATCAAGACCGTGTTTCTTTGGTGGTCTACGCCGGGGAGTCCCGTGTAGTGCTCAAACCTACCTCGGGTCGTGACAAGGTGAAGATCCGCAACGCCATCGACCAACTCACCGCCGGCGGTTCAACGGCGGGTGCATCCGGCATCGAACTGGCCTACCAGATGGCCCGCGAAGGCTTTATCGACAAAGGCATCAACCGCATCCTGCTAGCGACCGACGGTGACTTCAACGTGGGCATCAGCGACTTCGACAGCCTCAAGCAGATGGCGGTGGAGCAGCGCAAAAGTGGCGTTTCCCTGACCACCCTCGGCTTTGGTGTGGATAACTACAACGAACACCTGATGGAACAACTGGCCGACGCCGGTGACGGCAATTACGCCTACATCGACAACCTGCGCGAAGCGCGCAAAGTACTGGTGGACCAACTCAGTTCGACCCTGGCGATCGTAGCCCGGGATGTGAAATTGCAGGTGGAATTCAACCCGGCGCGTGTCAGCGAATATCGCCTGCTGGGCTATGAAAACCGCGCTTTGAAGCGTGAGGATTTCAACAACGACAAGGTCGACGCGGGTGAGATCGGTGCAGGGCATACGGTAACCGCGCTGTACGAAATTGTGCCCAAGGGCGAGAAGGGTTGGTTGGAACCTTTGCGTTACGCGGCTGTGCCAGCCGCCGAGGATAAATCCGCAGAGCTGGCGATGCTGCGTGTGCGCTACAAGCCGGCGGCGGGTGGCGACAGCCAGTTGATCGAGCGGCCCATCAGCACTGTGTCGAGCGAGGCCAGCGATGACCTGCGTTTCGCGGCAGCAGTGGCGGCCTTTGCCCAACAGCTCAAGGGCGATGGCCGCTACACTGGCAGCATGCGCCTGCAGGACACTGCCGCATTGGCCCGCTCGGCCCGCGGCGACGACCCGTTCGGGCTGCGCAATGAGTTTGTGCAACTGGTGGAATTGGCGCAGAGCCTTAAACCTGCGGCCAAATCCCCCCTGTAGGAGCGAGCTTGCTCGCGAAGAACTTAAGACCAACGCGGTAAACCAGGCCTGACCCAATAAGGAGTTCGCCACCTACATGCCCGCTCCAGACAATTTACCCAGCGACGAATCACTGCTGGCCCGCTACCGAACCGGCGACAGCGCCGCGTTCGAAGCCCTGTACGCCCGGCACCGCCAGGGCCTGTACCGATTCCTCGTGTCCTTGAGCAACAAGGCCGAACTGGCCGAGGAAATCTACCAGGAGACCTGGCTCAGCCTGATCCGCAGCGCCACCCAGCCACAAGGCCGGGCGAGTTTTCGTACATGGTTGTTCCAGATCGCCCGCAACCGCCTGATCGATTATTGGCGTAAGCACGGCATCCACAACCCGCTGCACGACAGCTACGACGAGCAGCTGCACGCCCAGGTCGATGACAGCGCCGGCCCCGAGCAGCAGCTGAGCCTGAGCCGCGACCAGGCGCGGCTCGACGCCGCGCTGCAAGACCTGCCCGAGGACCAGCGCGAAGTTTTCCTGCTGCGCTTGCACGGTGACCTCGAAGTCCCGCAAATCGCCGCCCTCACCGGCACCCCGCTGGAAACCGTCAAAAGCCGCCTGCGTTACGCCCAGCAGAAACTGCGCCGCCTGCTGGCCGAGGAGATACCCGCATGACCGACTCCCGACACACCCCGGACCCCGACGACGTGCTGCTCCAGCACATGCGTCAACACAGCACCGGCGAGCCGCCCGCGTCCCTCGACGCCTTCATCCTCAACGCCGCCCGCCGCGAAGCCCCGGCACCGCAGCCGAGCCTGTGGCAACGCTGGCTGCAAGCCTGCCAACGGCCACGCTGGCAGATGGCATTCGCCACGGTTGCAGGCTTGGCGCTGATGATCGGCGTGGTGATGCGCTCGCCCGTACCGCAGCCCGAAATCTCCACGGCGACCTTCTCTGCGCTGCATGAGCAAGCCGCCCCTGCCGCTGCGCCGCCAATGTCCGCGCCGGCACCCGTGGCCCGACTGGCGATAGCGCCTAAGGCCGAAAGTGCGCAAGTCATGGGCTCGATGGCGGATGAGTCGAGCGCCAAGCTGAGCAAGCGCGCGCCGGTGGCATTGCCTTCGTTGGAGGAGGGGTTGCAGGAAATCATCAACCTGCGTGAGGTTGGGGAGATCAGAGCGGCAGATGAGAAGTTGTTGGCTTTGCATCAGCGCTTTCCGGAGGTGGACTTGCCAGCTCGGTTGGAGGCGTTGCGGAAACACTGAATCGTCGCCCACAAAAAAGCCCCAGGCCTTTCGACCTGGGGCTTTCTCAGCATGTCTGGTGCACCCGGCGGGATTCGAACCCACGACCCCTGCCTTCGGAGGGCAGTACTCTATCCAGCTGAGCTACGGATGCTTGTGCGGGCGACATCATACCCATGTCGACCTTGGGCGTCCATGCCGCTCTTTGGCCGTTCAAGTGTAGGAATCTGCTGCACAGAGGCCCTACGTCGGGCGCCGCCGATCAGAAGGTCGGAACCCGGCCTCTTAACGCTGATCAGAAAGATTCGGTAAATGCGCCGTTTTCGTTCTTTTTTTCGAACAGACTATTGCCCTGTACCCCCATTGATCCTAGGATTCGTTTGAGATTTCAAACGCTCTGTCTCCCGCGCGCGCTTCCACTTCTCTTACGCGCAGGGGCTGATTTCCCTGACGGCAGCCCACAAGGCGCCTTTCAACAACTCTAATTCGCTCCGCGTGCGCGCGGTGCTGTTAAGGAAAGCCGACATGCAGCTTAAAGATGCCCAGTTGTTCCGCCAGCAAGCCTTTATCGATGGCGCTTGGGTCGATGCGGACAACGGTCAAACGATCAAGGTCAATAACCCTGCCACGGGCGAGATTCTCGGCACCGTGCCAAAGATGGGCGCCGCCGAAACCCGCCGCGCCATCGAAGCCGCCGACAAGGCGCTGCCGGCCTGGCGTGCACTGACCGCCAAGGAGCGCGCCAACAAGCTGCGCCGCTGGTTCGAACTGTTGATCGAAAACCAGGACGACCTCGGTCGCCTGATGACCCTCGAGCAAGGCAAACCACTGGCCGAAGCCAAGGGCGAGATCGTCTACGCCGCGTCCTTTATCGAGTGGTTCGCCGAAGAAGCCAAGCGCATCTACGGCGACGTAATCCCTGGGCACCAGCCTGACAAGCGCCTGATCGTGATCAAGCAGCCTATCGGCGTGACCGCCGCGATCACCCCGTGGAACTTCCCGGCCGCGATGATCACCCGTAAAGCCGGTCCGGCCCTGGCCGCTGGTTGCACCATGGTGATCAAGCCGGCTTCGCAAACCCCGTTTTCGGCCCTGGCCCTGGTTGAGCTGGCGCACCGCGCCGGTATTCCAAAAGGCGTGCTGAGTGTGGTCACCGGCAGCGCCGGTGACATCGGCGGCGAGCTGACCAGCAACCCGATCGTGCGTAAATTGTCCTTCACCGGCTCGACAGAAATCGGTCGCCAACTGATGGCCGAGTGCGCCAAGGACATCAAGAAGGTTTCCCTGGAGCTGGGCGGCAACGCGCCGTTCATCGTGTTCGACGACGCGGACCTGGATAAGGCCGTCGAAGGCGCGATCATCTCCAAGTACCGCAACAACGGCCAGACCTGCGTCTGCGCCAACCGTCTGTACATCCAGGATTCGGTGTACGACGCCTTCGCCGAAAAACTCAAAGTGGCCGTGACCAAATTGAAGATCGGCAACGGTCTGGAAGACGGCACCACCACTGGCCCGCTGATCGACGAAAAAGCCGTGGCCAAGGTCCAGGAACACATTGCTGATGCTCTGAGCAAAGGCGCCAAGCTGTTGGCCGGTGGCAAGGTGATGGAAGGCAACTTCTTCGAGCCGACTATCCTGGTCGACGTGCCGAAAGACGCTGCCGTGGCGAAGGAAGAAACCTTCGGCCCGCTGGCACCGCTGTTCCGTTTCAAGGACGAAGCCGAAGTGATCGCGATGTCCAACGACACCGAGTTCGGCCTGGCCTCCTACTTCTATGCCCGCGACCTGGGCCGTGTGTTCCGTGTGGCTGAAGCCTTGGAATACGGCATGGTCGGCGTGAACACCGGGTTGATCTCCAACGAAGTGGCGCCGTTCGGCGGCATCAAGGCCTCGGGCCTGGGCCGTGAAGGCTCCAAGTACGGGATCGAGGATTACCTGGAGATCAAATACCTCTGCCTGGGCATCTAAGCCGGGAAGGGATCGCAGCAAACGCAGAGGGCACGAGAGCGCTGACCCTTTGCGTGTTTCACCCCGTAATTCGTAGTGGCCGGGAAAGCTGTGGCAGTCGATCATCGCATGCTGCCGCAGTTGCCTCCCCGTCACGTATTCCTTGGACCACGCCACCCGATGAGTGGCGAATGAGGACTTTATGAGCAAGACCAACGCATCCCTGATGAAACGCCGCGAAGCCGCTGTCCCCCGCGGTGTTGGCCAGATTCACCCGATCTTCGCCGAATCCGCGAAGAACGCCACCGTGACCGACGTTGAAGGTCGCGAGTTCATCGACTTCGCCGGCGGTATCGCTGTGCTGAACACCGGCCACGTGCACCCGAAAATCATCGCGGCCGTGACCGAGCAACTGAACAAGCTGACGCACACCTGCTTCCAGGTACTGGCCTACGAGCCTTACGTGGAACTGTGCGAAAAAATCAACGCCAAGGTCCCAGGTGATTTCGCCAAGAAAACCCTGCTGGTCACCACCGGTTCCGAAGCCGTCGAAAACGCCGTGAAAATCGCCCGCGCCGCCACTGGCCGTGCCGGTGTGATCGCCTTCACCGGCGCCTACCACGGTCGCACCATGATGACCCTGGGCCTCACGGGTAAAGTCGTGCCTTACTCGGCCGGCATGGGCCTGATGCCAGGCGGCGTGTTCCGCGCGCTGTTCCCGAACGAACTGCACGGTGTGAGCGACGACGATTCCATCGCCAGCATCGAACGCATCTTCAAGAACGATGCCGAGCCGCGTGACATCGCTGCCATCATCATCGAGCCGGTGCAGGGCGAAGGTGGTTTCTACGTCGCGCCTAAATCCTTCATGAAGCGCCTGCGTGAACTGTGCGACAAGCACGGCATCCTGTTGATTGCCGACGAAGTACAGACCGGTGCCGGCCGTACGGGCACCTTCTTCGCCATGGAACAGATGGGCGTTGCTGCCGACCTGACCACCTTCGCCAAGTCCATCGCCGGCGGCTTCCCGCTGGCCGGTGTGTGCGGCAAGGCCGAGTACATGGACGCCATCGCGCCAGGCGGCTTGGGCGGCACCTACGCCGGTAGCCCGATCGCTTGTGCCGCGGCCCTGGCCGTGATGGAAGTGTTCGAAGAAGAGCACCTGCTGGACCGCTGCAAGGCTGTCGGCGAGCGTCTGGTGACCGGTCTGAAAGCCATCCAGGCCAAGTACCCGGTGATCGGCGAAGTGCGTGCTCTGGGCGCAATGATTGCGGTCGAGCTGTTCGAAGGTGGCGACAGCCACAAGCCAAACGCTGCTGCGGTTGCCGCCGTGGTGGCCAAGGCGCGTGACAAGGGCCTGATCCTGCTGAGCTGCGGCACCTACGGCAACGTGTTGCGCGTACTGGTCCCGCTGACTTCGCCGGACGAACAGTTGGACAAAGGCCTGGCGATCATCGAAGAGTGCTTCTCCGAGCTGTAAGCGGATGCTGACTTGATCGACAGAAAAAACCCGCTTCGGCGGGTTTTTTTATTTCACGATGACTCCAGCACCGAATTTCGCTGGACTACGCCGCAGCCCGATACAGCAGGTTTATCAAGGGCTTAGGCGAGTTCAACATATGACGGTGCTTTCTGAAACCTGACCCGGCTTCCGTCCGCTTGGCCCCCATGTGGCTCTTGGAAACGGGTCTTTCCGAGGAGTCATCATGGCTAAGATCAAGCTCACCAAGACCGCCGTTGATGCGGCGCAACCCCAGGCGCAGGCCGTCGAACTACGGGATACCGTGGTGCCCGGCTTCTTGTGCAAGATTACCCCAGCGGGCCGCAAGGTGTTCATGCTCCAGTATCGGACGAACACCGGGGAGCGCCGCAAGCCCGCCCTGGGCTTGTTCGGGGAACTGACCGTAGAGCAGGCCCGCGTCATGGCGCAGGACTGGCTGGCCGAGGTTCGCCGGGGCGGCGACCCTGGCGGTGCCAAGGCCGAGGCACGCAAAGCGCCGACGGTCGAAGCGTTGTGCAAGAAGTTCATGGAGGACTACTCCAAGAAGCGCAACAAGGTCAGCACGCAGGAAGGCTATCAGGCGGTCATCGACCGCAATATCGTCCCGCTGCTGGGCCGCAAGAAGGTGCAGGACGTGAAGCGGCCCGACATTGCCGGGCTGATGGAGAAGCTGGCCTACAAGCCGGCCGACGCGAATCACACCTTCGGCGTGCTGCGCAAGATGTTCAACATGGCCGAAGTGTGGGGCTTCCGCCCGGATGGCACCAATCCCTGCCGACACGTCCCCATGTTCCCGGCTGGCAAGGCTACCCGCCTCATCAATGACGAGGAAATGGCGCGCATCTTCCGCCATTTGGAACATCTGGAGGCCGAGGGACTGGAGAACTACGTCATCCCTCTGGCGATCCGGCTGCAATTCGAGTTCGCCGGTCGCCGCTCCGAAATCTGCGCGCTCGAATGGAGCTGGATCGACTTGGAAAACCGGCGCGTGGTGTGGCCCGACAGCAAGACCGGCGGCATGTCCAAGCCTTTGAGCGAAGAAGCCCACCGGCTGCTTTCGACCGCACCCCGCCAGGAAGATTGCCCCTACGTTCTGCCGTCGCCCAACGACCCGGCCAAGCACCTGACCTATGGCGAGCACTACGGCGGCTGGACTCGGGCGCTCAAGGCGGCTGGCGTGCCGCACGTCGGCACGCACGGTATCCGCCACCGCTCCGCGACCGATATTGCCAATTCGGGTATCCCGGTCAAGGTCGGCATGGTGCTGACGGCGCACAAGACCGTGGCGATGTTCATGCGCTATGTCCATACCGAGGACAAGCCGGTTCGGGAAGCCGCCGAACTGGTGGCGAGCCGGCGCAAGACGATCACCGGCACCAAACGCCCCCCTGCTGCGGAGGCGACGGCATGACCAGGCGCAAGGCATCCATCGCGTCGCCCGCAGCGCCTTCGGCGCTGCTGGGCGACATTCGGATACTGATCGAAGCGGCGCGCAAGCGCGCCGCTTCGGCGGTGAATAGCGAGCTGTCGATGCTCTACTGGCGCATCGGCCAGCGAATCCATACGCAGGTCTTGGAAGGTCGGCGGGCCGACTACGGCGAGGAAGTCGTATCCACCCTGGCGGCGCAATTGGTGAAGGAGTACGGCGGCAGCTTTTCGGTCAAGAATCTGCGCCGGATGGTGCAGTTCGCCGCCGCATACCCGGACGAGCGAATTGTCGTATCACTGATACGACAATTGAGCTGGACGCACTTCATCGCCTTGATTCCGCTGAAAGACCCGCTCCAGCGGGACTACTACGCGCAGATGGCGAGCGCCGAACGCTGGAGCGTGCGGACGCTGCGCGAGCGCATCGACTCGATGCTGTACGAGCGCACGGCGCTGTCCCAAAAGCCGGAGGAAACCATCGCGCAGGAGCTGGCGACCCTGCGCGATGTGCAGCGCATGACCCCGGCGCTGGTCATGCGCGATCCGTACATCCTCGATTTCCTGGGGCTGCGGGATAGTTGGCAGGAAGGCGACTTGGAAGCCGCGATCATCCGCGAAATGGAAGCCTTCCTGCTGGAGCTGGGCGCGGGATTTTCCTTCGTTGCCCGGCAGAAGCGCATCCTGATCGACGACGAGGATTTTCACCTAGACCTGCTTTTCTACAACCGCAAGCTGCGGCGGCTGGTGGCGGTGGAGCTGAAAATCGGCGAATTCAAGGCGGCCTACAAAGGGCAAATGGAGCTTTACTTGCGCTGGCTGGACAAGCACGAGCGGGAGCCGGAAGAAGCCTCGCCGCTGGGGATCATCCTTTGCACCGGCAAGAAGCGCGAGCAGATCGAGTTGCTGGAGCTGGACAAGTCGGGCATCCACGTTGCCGAGTACCTGACCACCTTGCCGCCGCGTGCAGTCTTGGGGGAACGGTTGCAGCAGGCGGCTCGTCGAGCGGAATCGCAGATCAAACGAGGGAAAGCATAGAACCTGAAAATCCGCTCAAGATTTTTTCGAGAGAGTTTAAATCCTCATCCGACAAACTCTGTGGTGCGACTACTCTTGTTCTGGCCGCCATGTAGAGAGTGCCGTCTCGTGTCCAAATCGGAGCCTGCCCAATTAGGCAGACTCCAAGCGAAGCCTCGGAAAAGCGTTCGGCTAACTGCTCTATTTTTGATGCGTTTCTTGCCACGAATGCCTCAAGGCTTTCGTGAATTGCCCACTGGGCTGCTTCGACATTGGGAAGCTCCATCTTGGGAATGCCGCCGAGACAACTGGACACATCCAAGAAGACCAAGCCATAGACCCGTTGAGACATCCCTTCGGCTTGGGCGGTAATTTGCTTGCCCGCCTTCTTGAAGTTTTCCTCAAACTTCTTCTCGGAAGACAGTCGCTTGCACTCGCCGAACACAAGGAACTCGTCGTTCTCGGCGACAACATCCGTGACCTTGTTGAAGTCGATCTTGTAGCCGGACAACGACATTCTTGCCGCAATCAGCAGCTCGAACAAATAGTCTCTTGATGATCCTGCCGAACTAGCATCAGGATGATCTTGCCCGTCTGCGACCTTGCTTAGTCTATCGACAAAGCCTTGGCTAGCTTCGTCTCGAAATGCCCGGTGAATCAGAACAATGTTCAAGCACTCGATATACGAATTGGTCAGCTTTTCAAACTTGGCCCGGCCGTCAGTGGAAGTAGGATCGTCGCACGAGAAAAACTGATCTATGTCTTTCTCGTATCTTGAGTACCGTGAGTTTAGTGCGTTAAGCCCCTTTCCCTTGAGCCATTCAAGAACGCGCGACATTTCCTTGAGGATTAGTTCACCCGCAAATTCTTTTTTGTTGGGGGAGTAGTCTGAATCATCAGGGGCAGGAACAATGCCAGGAGAACCGGGCATCAGCGTATGAAGCGTTGCAAATGCCACACTTGCGATTGCCTCTGCCACCTCATCGCGTTGACTTCCCATCAAGGCGCGTACTGCGTCGATTCTGGCCTGAATGGACGGATGGCTTTGGGACGCACCCCACTTATCGCGGGCCATCAAGGTCATCGAAAATAGCGCGAAATAGATTCCGAGCTCTCTCTTTCTGCGAACAAGGTTCGGGCTTGCATTTTCCCGTTGGGCATAAGCATCAAGCTGGTCAAGCAGGAATTTCGTGGCGAAGGCGTCGCATGACAGCTCCTCGTTCCTGCGCTGGGTTGGGTCTGCCTCATCGGGGTCAGCCGCATCTCCATCCTGCTGATGCTTCAGATGCCGAACCTCGTGCAGAAGCGCCCAACCAACGCCCAACGTTGCAAGCTCCCCCGGTGCGCGAAGTTGTGGGTTGTCGTCGTAGTGGCCCGGCTCGGGAACATCTTTGGGCAGCGCTTCCAGCTCTGGGGCATCGCTTTCCAAGACGCGCTCAAACGCATCAATCAGCTCCATCAGGCGCTTGAGGTCAAGTGGCTCTAGTTCAGGCGTTTCCGCTACAACGCGATACGCTTCCCAAGCTGCAAAGCCTGCGATCCAGAATGCACGCACTACGCGATGGTTAAATCGGACGAAACGATACATTCCCGCTTCCATGACCAATCGCTCACCGTCATGCGTATCGGCAGTCAGTTGAAAACGAGGCTCAAGCAAGCTCCATAAGGAGGCCAACTCGCTTTCGCGTTCCGGCGCAGAACCTAGCAAGACGTTCCGAACTGCGGTTTTTACTTGTTCATCCTCGCGCGGAGGCAAGGTTGAGTCCATTGTGTTGCCGCTCACTTTAGTTGTTCTTCGAGATGCGCCGCCATGTCCTCGAACCCACTGACTACCGTGCAGTCCGAAAACCTGTTCAGCCCGATTCTTTTATCGGACAGAAGATTAGCGAGTTTTCTGTCCGTATAAAGAGCATCCGCCACAGGAAGTGCGGATGCCGCCACCATGAAGTCGCTTGGATCTCCGTTCTGGTATCGGCGTTGCGGATCGAATCGCATCAACCCATACAGTGAACTCAATACCCTCAGTGTTGGCATTGCTCGTGAGGCTGGCGTCTCATGCCAGTGGTATTGCGCCTCAAGTGCGTATCGCTTAATTTCTGGTTGGGAAAGGGTTGTCCCTTCCTCTCTGAACCATGCTGCGATGCAGCCCGTCAATTCAACAAATATGCCGGTGTTGAGGTTCGTTATTTCCGACTGATGCTCGACCTTTCCGTCGTTGATGTCTGTAATGCCGCGCGAGTTATCCCACTTCGCCCCAGGAAATGTACCGGCAACTTCCAACTGGAAGGAAAATGGCAATTCTGACAAGGCATCAAAGAATGCCTTGTTGAAAGTTTCTTTATCCACATGCGATTCGAGAAACCCGAGCGTAGAAATCGTCGGTATTCCCATTAGCTCGATGGGGCTACACAAGAAATCTTCTAACCCTTCCGGCTCGTCCAGCTTACCCATGCGCAGCTTGCGCAACTCAGAACCAACGCGATCGGAAAAAGGGGTGATGCAGAACCCTTGGGATAGCTCATCAACCAGTCGGGTAAGCGTTTCTCGTGTCGCCGGGTCAGTCATCGAGTCCAGCTCGAAGTACGTCGGGACACCGATGGGAAACGCGATTTGCCCCGTTTGAACAGCCCGTTCAATGGTTGCCCCAAACGCCTTCATTGCGGGCGTGAGACTCGTTTTGTTCCGCCGAAAGTCCGACACGCACTTCCATGCGTTCGTGTCGAGATAAACCAGTTTGAGCAAACTCGCGCGGGCGGCTCTTTCGCTGCGTTGCCTTTTAATGTGATCGTAGAGAGATACCTGGGGATGGCCCCGATGTACCTCAATGAAATGACTGATCCGATTAGCGGATGCGCGGGCGGCAGAATCGAGAGATGACGACATGGGATGTTCGACTAAGCTCCTGCTCAATTATGGGAATGTAATTTTCTACCTAATGCGGTGCGTTAAATACTTTGCTTCCGATAGGGTACAAGCATTTTATTCGCAAATGGATAGGCGGAAGGGAAACTCTGTGCGTCTCCGCTTCCGCGGATTGCGCTGCTCCAGGTTCGCTATCCGCTCATCCCTGACGGGACTGGCGTTCGCCAGCCTTCCGCATCGCTGACGCCTTCGGCCCTCGCGGGCCTGCGCGCTTCGTTTGCCGGTTGTGCCTTCGTTGGAGAGGGCTGGGCGGTCTTGCTGCCCCCTTCACCGTACCACGGCGTTTTCGCCGTCAAGGGCTGCGCGTGCGAGCACGCTTGCGGCCCGTGGCCGTCCTTGACCCCTGACGGCTTGCGCTGCGCCGTGCTGGCGACGGTTCCGGGCAATTCCGCCCGTGCAACCGGAGAGCGTCATGAACGACAAATCGCACGCTTCCCTCGAACAACACGTTTGCCTGGTCTGCGGCGCTCGCTTCGACACCGGCGCGATCCTGCTGGACAAGCGCCTGCGCGCGAGCATGGAGCGCCACACGGCGACAGATTGGGGCTTGTGCCCCGAACACCAGAAGCTGTCCGACGATGGCTTTGTCGCCTTGGTCGAATGCGACCCGCAGCGTAGCAGCTCGCCGTCCGGCGCTGATCGCATGAAGCCCCGAACAGGCGTACCGGACGGGGCGTTTGGCGCACCTGAAACGCGAGGTGTTCACTCGCGTGTTCAACGTGCCGATCGCGGACAAGCAGCCGTGCGTGTTCGTCGAACTCGGCGTGATCGAGCAGTTGCAGGCGATGACTGCGCACTGATCGCACGACCACCATCCGGCGCGTTGTCCTTCGGGACGACGCGCCTTTTTTTCTGCTGCGCCCGGTGCCGATGCCTTCGCGCCTGCGGCGCTGCGCGCTTCGCTTGCGCTCCAGGGGAAGGCCATGCGGCCATCCCCGCCGCGCTACGCTTGGCGCCCCTCAATACCGCCGCCCCGGCTGTGCCGGCGCGCCCCCCCCCACGCACCAGCGGCATTTCATCCAGGGCATCCACCCCCATGCTGTCCATCGTTGATTGCATGGGCGTCCCCGGCCAAGAAACATGGCCGGTCGCGCTGTCGTGCTGCGCATCGAGCCTCGCTGCGCGAGTCTCGCCCCCTTCGGGCTTCCATCGCTGACGCCTACGGCCCGGCTTCCAGCTTCGGGCCTGCGCGCTTCGCTTGCGTGCGGTTCGGCACACAGGGACGGCCGTTGCCATGTCCAGCCGTCTCTCCTGACTTCATCACCTTGTCCGCGACCGTAGCTCGCTCCCGCGTGCCGTCAAGGCGCGCAGGGCCGTGTCCTCGGCTGCGCCTGCGGGCCGCACCAACCCTGCGCTTGTTTCCTTGACGGCCCCCGTCCGCGCGCTCCTTTGGCCGCGGGCGATGAACTCAGGAAAGACGGTGGCAACAGGGCCAACCGGGTTCCTCGTGCCAACCGCACCGAACAGCCGAAAGGCTGGGCTCCGAATCTAGGAATCCGGTGTGCGGTTTGAACAGCAAACCCTTTTCGTCAGGAGAAAGACCATGCAACTCGCATCCCAATTCGCTTCCCGCTCCCCCTCGCTGCGCAGCGACTACCCGCTGACCGATGACCAGATTTACCGCGTAGCGCCGTCCATCTTCGCGGACGCGCCGCACGAAAGCCGTTCGCAGCGGTACGCCTATATCCCCACCGCCGCCGTGCTGGCCGAGCTTCGCAAAGAAGGTTTCCAGCCTTTCATGGTGACGCAGACCCGTGTGCGCGACGAAGGCAAGCGCGAGCACACCAAACACATGCTGCGCCTGCGCCACGCCAGCCAGATCAACGGCGCGGAAGCCAATGAAATCGTGTTGCTCAATTCCCATGACGGGACGAGCAGCTATCAGATGCTGGCCGGCATGTTCCGGTTCGTGTGCAGCAATGGCCTCGTCTGCGGCGACACCGTGGCCGATGTGCGCGTGCCCCACAAAGGTGACGTTTCCGGGCATGTCATCGAAGGCGCTTATGAAGTCTTGCGCGGTTTCGACCGGGTGAAGGATTCCCGCGATGCCATGCGCGCGATCACGCTCCATGACTCCGAAGCCGAAGTGTTCGCCCGTTCCGCGCTGGCCCTCAAGTACGACCCCACCGACAACAAGCCCGCGCCCATCACCGAATCGCAAATCCTGATGCCGCGCCGGTTCGACGACCGCCGCCCCGACCTGTGGAGCGTGTTCAACCGCACGCAGGAGAACTTGACCAAGGGCGGACTGTCCGGGCGCAGCGCCAACGGACGCCGCCAGCAGACCCGCCCCGTGCAGGGCATTGATTCCGATGTGCGCCTCAATCGCGCCCTCTGGATGCTGGCCGATGGCTTGCGCCAGTTGAAAGCCTGATTCCCCACGCGGCAGGGGCAGGCAGCCGCCCTTGCCGCTTTCTTTGCTGCTGCATCCCTGAACCGATAGGAGTTATCACCATGAACGCCGTTATCCAAACCGAAGCCCGCGCCATCAACACCGCCGCCGTTATCCCGCTGGAAGCCGCCGACCCGACCAAGAACCTGATTCTGGTTCCACTGTCGCGGCTGGTGTCGCGGCCTGCTGGCCGCAACGTGCGCAAGACCCCGCGCATGTCCATCCCCGAACTGGCCGCATCTATCCAGCGCGTCGGCCTGCTGCAAAACCTCATCGTGATTGCCGCCGCCGATGGTGAGCATTACGAAGTGGTGGCCGGTGGCCGTCGCCTCGCAGCCCTCAAGCTGCTGGCGAAGAAGCACCGCATCAGCAAGGAATGGGACGTGCCTTGCCTGCTGGTGGCCGATGGCACCGCCCGCACGGCCAGCCTCACCGAGAACGTGCAACGCGAAGCCATGCACCCCGCCGACCAGTTCGAGGCATTCGCCGCGCTGGTGGCCGAAGGCCGACCCATCGAGGACATAGCCGCCGATTTCAGCGTGTCCCCGCTGGTGGTGCAGCGCCGCTTGAAGCTGGCGAACGTGTCGCCGCGCCTGCTGGCCGACTACCGCGCCGAAGCCGTGACGCTCGACCAGTTGATGGCCCTTGCCATCACCGACGACCACGCCGCGCAGGAAAGCGCCTTCTATGACGCCCCAACGTGGCAGCGCCAGCCGTCCGCGCTGCGCGACCGCCTCACCGAAAGGGAAATTGACGCCTACCGGCATCCGCTGGTGCGCTTCGTAGGGCTGGACAGCTACGAAACCGCAGGCGGCGGCATCCGCCGCGACCTGTTCGCGGAAGGCGATGCGGGCGTGTATCTGACCGATGCCGCGCTGCTGGAACGGCTGGCGCAAGACAAGCTGGCAGGCATCGCCGCCGAGGTGAAGGCCGAAGGTTGGGCGTGGGTGGATGCCACGCCCGCCGTGACCCATGCCGACCTGCACGCCTTCCAGCGTGCGCCGAGGGAGCGGCGCGAGCCGACCAAGCGCGAAGCAGCCCGCATCGAGAAGCTGCAAACCAAGCTGCACGAACTGGCCGCAGCCGTGGATGACGCGCTGGACGCCGACGACGAGGAAGAGGCCGATGCCTTGCAGGAAGAAGGCGAAGCCCTGGGCGAGCAGTTGCAGGCGCTGGAAGATGGCTTGCAGGAGTACGGCCCGACCGTGAAGGCCGCAGCCGGTGCCATCGTCACCACCGACCGCAACGGTCAGGCCGTGATTTATCGCGGGCTGCTGCGCGAGGCCGAAGCCAAGGCGCTGCGCACGCTGGAACGCCTGCGCCAAGGGTTCAGCGGCGAGGATGCTGGGAACGACGACGAGGGCGAGGACGGAGACAGCGAAGGGCAGCCCAAGACCGCCGCCATGTCCGACCGGCTGGCGCAACGGTTGAGCGCCCACCGCACCGCCGCGCTGCAAATCGAAGTGGCACGGCATCCGCAAGTGGCGCTGGCTGCGCTGGTGCTTGGCATGGTGCAAACGGTGCTGCAAGGCGGCTACCACGGCCACGACTTGCCGCTGGGCGTGAGCCTGAAAGTGCAAGACCGGCTGGAAGGCATGGCCCCCGACTGGCCGGAATCCCCCGCCGCCGTCGCGCTGCGCGAGTTCCAACAGGTGGCGGGCGAAGCCTTGCCGGAGGACAGCGCCGAACTGTTCGCCGCGCTGCTGGCGAAGTCCCAAGACGAACTGGTGCGGCTGCTGGCGGTATGCGTGGCCGTCACGGTGGACGTGGTGACACCCCGCACCACACGGCAGCAGCCGGGCGAAGAACTCGCGCAGGCCGTGAGGCTGGACATGGCCGCATGGTGGAAGCCCACCAATGAGGGCTATTTCCGGCATGTGCCGAAGGCCGCAATTCTGGAAGCCGTGGAGCGGTTCGCCCCGTCGCACGTCACCCGGCTGGCGAAGTTGAAGAAGGCCGACATTGCCAGCGAAGCCGAGCGGCTGGCAGACGGCACGGGCTGGATGCCTGCCATCTTCAAGGCCGAAGGGCCGGACGCCACGCAGGCAGAACCACAGGAGCAGGACGACGCCCCGGAGGATGCCGAGGCAACAGCAGATGAACCCTCCGTGGCGCTAGCCGCTTGACCGTGCAAAAGCAAGCGCCCCGGCCTCGACCGGGGCGCTTTGCTGGAAGGAGAACACCCATGACCTACACCACCAGCCGCCCCCGCATGGCGGCGATCTATGCCCCCGGCACGGTACGCGCCCGCCGCTGGCACGGCGAAGGCGACGTGCGCGGCTACCGCCCGCCCTCTGGCTGGTCAGCCCGCGCCGACCTGACCGACATTCACCCCATCACGGGTCGCGCCTTGCCGCGTGCCGTGTGGTGGCTCATCGAGACGAAGGAATAGCCCGATCAGCACCGCGCCCGGTGTCATCCATGCCTCCAATTTCCACGCTGCTGCTTTACAATCCCTTGATTTGACCAACGCCGTATCTATCGGCATAAATAACAAGGGAGCGCAATGGGGACATATCGGGTCGCACAGGTTTGTCCTAACGGGCATGTCGCAACAACAGCCGCTGATCAGAATCCCGAGCTTCGAGAGGCGTTCTGCTCTAAGTGCGGTGAAGAGACCATCATGCAGTGTCCTTCGTGCAGCGCATCCATTCGCGGCGATTTCTACGTTGAAGGCGTTTTCGGCTTGGGTGGTGATTACGAGCCTCCCTCGTTCTGCCACAACTGCGGTAGCCGGTTCCCTTGGACTGAACGCAAGATTGCTGGCGCTGTTGAGCTAGTGGAAGCAGGCGCAGAGCTGTCGCCAGAAGAAGTCCAGCAGTTCCGTACCGATTTGACGGAATTGACCAAAGACAGTCCAAAAACTCAAGTTGCATCCCTTCGATTCAAGAAGGTGATGACGAAGGTCGGCGCTTCGGTTGCATCTGGCGTGCGCGACATTGTTGTCGATGTACTTAGCGAAGCTGCGAAAAAAGCGATTTGGGGAGCTTAGAAGGAATGGCGATGACTCTCGACGAAATTAAGGCCTGCCTACAGGCCGGCAATCTTCAGATTGCGAATGAGACGGCACTTGCGAACGGCACTGGCACACAACTTCGTTTGCAAAATGGTGCAATCGTAAATAGCTACCACACCGGTAATTTCAATGTTCAGGGCAAGAACCAAGAGGCGGTAAAGGCTTGCCTCGGCGTGCAACCTGCACAGGCTGCGGCACCAGCTCCACAGAATGGCGCTGCTGCTAAGCCAATGCTCAGCAAGGTATTCGTGGTTTATGGGCACGATAATGCCGCCCGAACCGAGCTTGAAGCGATGCTGCGCCGCTGGAGGCTTGAGCCGTTGATCTTGGATCAACTTCCTTCGGAAGGGCAGACCATCATCGAGAAATTGGAAAAGTACACGGCAGAAGTAAAGTTTGCTGTGGTGCTGGCCACGCCCGACGACGAGGGCTACCGCGCTGGTCACGAAGACGAAAAGGCGTTCCGTGCACGCCAAAATGTTGTGATGGAATTGGGCATGATGCTTACGCTGCTCGGTCGTAAGAACGTTGCCATTCTCATGAAGCAACAAGACAATATGGAGCGCCCATCCGACATCCAAGGGTTGCTCTATATCCCATTCAAGGACAATCTGCAAAAGGATGCAGGGCCGCTTCTGGCAAAGGAAATGGCGGCTCAGGGTTATCCCATTTCGTTGGCGAATCTGTAGGCATCGGCAAATAAAATCTATTTGGAAATAGTGCCTGCTATTTCCCAGAATGAGCCCCTTGTTGTGCTCTTAGACTTTTGAGCGTGTCGGCGCAAAGCGCCGCCGGGCTTTCGGGCTGCGCCCCGTGCCGTCTTTGTCGTCACGGCCATTCGGCTTCAATCCCTCACGCCTTCGCGCCTGCGGCGCTGCGCTTGCCTCCAGGGGAAAGCCCTGCGGACTATCCGCGCCGCGCACGGCTTGGCGCCCCTCGATGCCGCCGAACCGGCTGTGCCTGATCGGCCCGGCCAGCATCTGCAAAGTGGGCTCGCTCCGAACCGCCATTGAAAACTACACGCCGTTCCTGGCGGATTTGATATCGAGAAGATTGATCTGGTCGATCTTGTCTTTGTGGATCACGATGGTCAGCTTCGCGGGATATTTGAATCGCATCTCACTGATTCTGAATGTCCACAGCATGATTTTCAGTAGATCCTCGTCGGAAATATTCTTGTGTCCTTTGATTCGCGTGATTCCTGATCCAAAGATTGTTGTCGATACGCTTTGGGAAACTCTGAAAAAGAC
>NZ_JACAQP010000153.1:0-367 GCF_013387025.1 Pseudomonas reactans
CACCTTTGCTCACAGAAATGAATTCCACTTAGCAGTTAAAGACGAGGCACAATTTCTCACATGGGTTTGGTTTTCATCTGAATCTCCTGATCTTATGTCCCTTAATAGATAAAATCGTTATAATTGAAATAAATTCAAAGGGAATAGGAGAATGTACATAACAAAAATGTTTGAAATTTGAACCTTCACTTTAATTAAGAATCAATATGACTGAGAACATTCATCGAGCATAAGTATCTGAAAATTTAGTCAAGAAGATGTTAATCACATGGTTTTATAAAGACTTTTAAAAAGATAAAACTTTATCCTAAATTTTTTTTTTTTGAGATTTTTGATTATGTGGATGTTTTTGAAAATTTTGGTTATT
>NZ_JACAQP010000154.1:0-401 GCF_013387025.1 Pseudomonas reactans
AGTTGTACTTGACTTTCTAATAAAGTTGGTATACTATATTAGCTTCTATCTTCAATATATGTAGTGATTAATCCATATATGGAATTAACGTAGGACCCGATTCTCTTTCTTTCTGAAATAATTGTTTTACTGTTATAGAATACATTTCTCCACTAGAATCCAATGGAATTTCGAAATGAATATATTTTTATTTGAAAATTATTTCAATTCAAATAAAAAATGCGTTGCAGAACGATCTATAAAACAATTGATACCGTTTCATTCCTCAACTAAATTAGTAGTGCTTCTAAAGTCCACTTCTTCCCCATACTACGAGTGAAAGGGAAAATGTAAAGACTACCATTAAAGCAGCCCAAGCGAGACTTACTATATCCATGTCAATTATGTCCCTTATCTTTATG
>NZ_JACAQP010000154.1:437-631 GCF_013387025.1 Pseudomonas reactans
ATAAAAAAAGAGAGCCCATTCTTTGTTGCCTTTCAAAGTAAAACAAAGTAAAAATAGATCAATTGCTATCTATTACATACTTTTATTTCCTATTTGATCTAATCCGTACCCTTTACCGACTGTCTCTCTGAAGCAGTTGGGAGATAGTATATTATACTCTTGACGAGGGGTTTCAAAAAAAAATTATTATTTTT
>NZ_JACAQP010000155.1:0-390 GCF_013387025.1 Pseudomonas reactans
ATTATCCAAGCTCCATACACTCTAATCCACGACCAAACAGCTCAAAATTCTGATATTTCTGCATTTGGCAACGAGGATCAAACCGCAAAACCGCAAGAAACAAAACCTCCACCCGACACCAAACCTCAAACCTCCAAACAACCATTACCCGACACCAAACTCCAAACCTCTAAACAACCTCTACCCGACACCAAAAATCACCAAAACCTCATCTTACCGTGAAGAACAAGAAATCGACATATCAAGAAAAACGCTATCTTCCGCAACTATCGATAAGTTCTTTTAAAATTATCCGTGTCATTATTGATTTATTTAAACTGTTATAAATCAACTGTACCAAACTTCCAATACACCCGAATTGAACCGTGACAACGAAAACATATGTGGACT
>NZ_JACAQP010000156.1:0-359 GCF_013387025.1 Pseudomonas reactans
TCATAACTTTTCCGAATAGATGAATTGTCTCTGGTCGGTTCCGCCATCCCGATCCATGAATCATTCGAATTCATTTTCACTAGAATCTTTTGAATTCACAGGTTCCATCGTTCCCATCGCTTCTTACTTAATGGTTAGGTCTGAATTCTACAATGGAGCTATTAGTTCTTGAGTCAATATTCTTAGCCTTTATTGGCTCGAAGCTCTTTATTTTTTCTTCGATGAGCAGATCCATTTAATGATGAATCCGTATTGATGCTTTATTACACAAATTTTTTCTAAGATGACTCATAGACCTTACATATTGGAAGACTATGCCATTTTAGGCTTTGCTCTTACGGAAGCAATTGCCTTTTTAC
>NZ_JACAQP010000157.1:0-594 GCF_013387025.1 Pseudomonas reactans
ATTATCGATCATTTTAGAACCAAAATGTTCACGATCCAATTTTCTGACATAAAATTCATCGAAATGAACATCGGTACTTTCTTCAATTACTCTAGTACGTTTGTTCAGTACTCGATAAGCAGCTGAAGAAAATGAGTAACCAAGGAAAATTCCTTCGTCTGATCTTGATTCAAATTTTGAAAGGTGATCTTTGTTATTCTTTATGAAGCATCGACAACCAAAAATATGAAAGAATTTGATGTTTGGTTTTCGGTTGTTAATGACTTCATATGGTGTTTTATGAAGATGTTTATGAATTAAAGAACGATTTTGAGTGTAGCAAGCTGTGGCTATTGCTTCTGCCCAGAAGTATTGTGGCAGATCAGCAAAGATGAGCATTGATCTTGCAGCTTCGCACAGAGTTCGGTTCCTTCTTTCAACAACGCCGTTTTGTTGAGGAGTGTAAGGGGCTGAGAAGTTGTGTTCGATGCCTTTGTTTTTGAGAAATGAGTCTAGAGTTATGTTTTTGAACTCTAAACCATTATCACTTCGGATTCTTCGAACTGGTCGTTTGAGCTTTAATTCAATCTGTTTGATGAAGTTGATCATTTCTTC
>NZ_JACAQP010000158.1:0-314 GCF_013387025.1 Pseudomonas reactans
CTAGTTCGAGGACTGCCACTTCTGAAGCTCGACAATGAAACTCTTTGTGCCGCTTGTGAAGGAGGAAAACTGTCCAAATCCTCTCATAAAAGCATTCCTGAATCTAGTGTATCCGAACCACTAGAATTACTGCACATTGATCTTTGCGGCCCTGCAAAAACCCAAAGCATAAAAGGGAAGAAATACATCCTTGTTATTATTGATGATTACTCACGCTTTACTTGGGTTTTCTTTTTAAGGCTAAAGTCAGAAGCACCTGAAGAAATAATCAACTTCATCAAACAGATTGAATTAAAGCTCAAACGACCAGTTCG
>NZ_JACAQP010000159.1:0-541 GCF_013387025.1 Pseudomonas reactans
CACTTTTGACAAAAGATTTTAATAATATAACTTTGTTGAAATTAATACCTTCTAGAATCAGTCTGTTCAAGACTGGTTTAGCCGACTTTAAACCCATGAAATTCACGTTTTTATTTGATATTCCAGAAATTTATCTCAATACCTTTCCAGGGATGTATTTTACGTATTTATACGATTTTTCTATGATTTATTATGAATTTTTGAAAACAGACTATCTAATCTGTCAATTCCGAACTAATCAGTAAAGATTGCATTTTTTACCATAGATAATGTCATTTTCAAGCTTACTATTATTTTTGGTAATTGTACTAGACTCAATTTGTAAACTTTGTGCANNCTAAAAACGACACAAAATGCTGATTTTCATATGAAATTGTAACTAAAGTTTTTCTTAGCTTTATAACTACCAATGATCATATAATTCCTAACACTCTTATTTTAAGTATATGTTATAATCAGGATACGGGTCTTACAACTTATAATGCTGGGCCCAGCCAGAACTCAATTGTTGTGTTCGATTAGAAGTTCTATATCATCACAA
>NZ_JACAQP010000021.1:0-97161 GCF_013387025.1 Pseudomonas reactans
GTGTTGGGGCAAGAGCCCTTTGCTTACTTTGGGGCTTTTCCAAAGTGAGCCGCCGTAAGGGCGGAACCCTAAGCAGCCGTTACCCAAATAACGGATATGTACTCAACTCAACTCAACCCCCCAGCCAACCCATTGTCGCCAAAAAACCGCCACAACATTCCCCAGTTTTATTGGGTGCACTTAACCCAAGTCCCAGCTAATCTCCTAAGACCTAATATTCAATCCAAATGGATATTTTTTTGACGCCAGGTCAGCAGTCGCAAGGAATGCACATGACAAAGGGACGTAGTGGCAGAGAGAGGCGAACGCTGCCAGAGGGCACTGCAATGAGGTGGCGCCACACGTTCCAAACCCGCATCGCCGGGGTGCTGGCGCTGTTACTGCTGGTGGTGGTCGGCGCCACCTATTTCGCCGTGAAAACCGCCACCACTCGCGCCGTGGAAAACCAGGCGCAAGTCCAATTGCAAACCGGTAGCCAGGTGTTCGAACGCCTGCTCGACCTGCGTGGGCGTCGCCTGCAATACGGGCTCGACTGGCTGACCGTAGATCTCCCCTTCAAACAGGCCGTGGCCGAAGGCAATACCGTGCCGATTCTCGCTGCATTGCGCCGCCACGGTACGGGCATCCGTTCCAGCGAAGTGTTTGTGCTGGGCCTGGATGGCAAGGTCATGGTCAGCACCTTGCCGATCCTCACACGCGGTCAGCTATTCCCCTATGACGACGCCCTGCGCCATGCCCGACGCACGGGCTTGCAGATGCTGGTAGTGGCCCTGGATGGGCGACCCTACCTCTTGGTGCAACGCGAAGTGATCGACGATCTACCCATTGCGCGCGTTGTCATGGGCTTTCCCATGGACAAGCTGTTCGCCAATGAACTGCGCTCCATGAGCAACCTGGAGGTGTCGTTCCTAAGTGTGCAAAACGGCACGCCCGGCCCGCTGTTCAGCACTCAACCGGATGCTTACCAGGCCGGTACGCTCAGCCTGTTGCGCGAAGGGCATGTCGACCCTGAACCGAAAATCCATGTGTTTTATGGTCAGCGTGTGCTCAGCCAGGTGTTGCCGCTGGCCAACACCGGCGATGGCGATGAAGTGCGGGTGCTGCTGCAAAGCCCGCTGGACCATGCCCTGGAATCCTTTGCGCCCCTGGACCGGCAGTTCCTCGGGATTGCCCTGGCGGTGCTGTTGGTGTCGTTGGCCGGTGCGTTGTTTTTGGCGCGGCGGGTGTCGCGCCCGCTCAACGCCTTGGTTCAGGCGGCTGAGCGTATCGGTGCCGGTGATTACCGCACGCCGGTGCGGGTGCGCAGCCACGATGAATTCGGCTTGCTGGCTCGCGCCTTCAACGCCATGCAAAGCGGCATCGCCGTGCGGGAGCGGCAGTTGGCACACAACGCCTTGCATGACCCGCTCACTGGCCTGCCCAACCGCGCCCTGGCCATGGAGCGCCTGGGCAGTGCGATCAGTGCTCGGCGGCCGGTGGTGCTGCTGTACGTCGGCATCGAAAATTACCGGGTGATCAACGAAGGCTTCGGCCCCGAGGGCGTCGAAGAGATGCTGCGTGAAGCCAGCCGCTGCCTGTCCATGAGCCTGTTGGCCAGTGACACGGCGGCGCGCATCGCCGGTAGCGAGTTCCTGCTGTTGCTGGAAAACACTGAGGTTGACCGCGCCGTGGCCCGTGCCGACCGTCTCTACACGCTACTCACCGAGCCCCAGCGCATCGGCCATGACGAGTTGCGTCACGAAGTGAGTATCGGCATCGCCGCCTACCCTGCCGATGGCCAACAGGTGGAGGAGTTGATCAGCCGCGCCGCCATCGCCCGGCATGACGCGGCCAGCCTGCCAGGGCATTTGCAGATCTACCAACAGGACCGCGACCTGGCCCACCAGCGCCAGATCACCCTGATCCGTGATCTGCGCCGCGCCGCCATCGAGGGCGAATTGTTCCTGTGCTACCAGCCCAAACTCGACCTCAAGCACGGCCACGTACGCCAGGCCGAAGCCTTGTTGCGCTGGCAGCATCCGACCTTGGGCCAGGTGTCTCCTTCCGAATTTATCCCCCTCGCCGAACGCACCGGCAGTATGAGCAGCCTGACCCTGTGGGTGATCGAAGAAGCCATCCGCCAGATTGCCGAGTGGGCGCAGCGCGGCATGCTGATTCAGCTGTCGGTGAATATCTCGGTGGACGATTTGGCCGATGATGACCTGGCGATTCGGGTCACTGCGCTGTTGATGCAGTACCAGGTGGAGGCCGAGCAGCTGATTTTCGAGATCACCGAAAGCGCGATCATGCACAACCCGCAACAGGCCCTCAGTGTGTTGGAGCAACTGCGCGGCTGTGGCATCAGCCTGTCGGTGGATGACTTCGGCACTGGCTATTCGTCCCTGGCGCAATTGCAGCGCCTGCCGGTGCAGGAATTGAAGATCGACCAATCCTTCATACGCAACCTCGATAGCACCAGTGGCGACGGGGTAATCGTGCGTTCCACCATCGAGATGAGCCACAACCTCGGGCTCAAGGTGGTGGCCGAAGGCGTGGAATTCGCCCCCAGCCTGAAGCTGCTCAAACAGTGGAACTGCGACACCGCCCAAGGCTATCTGATCAGCCGGCCGTTGAACGCCATGGCGTTCGAAATGTGGATGCGTCGCGAGCGGGTTCCGATTTAACCGGCATAAAAAAGGCGGCTACCTTCACAGGTAGCCGCCTTTGTTTTACCGCCAGTGAAGCTTATTCCGGCAGTTTGAACGCCATCACGTAGTCACCCTGTTTGGTCCCCAGGGAACCGTGACCGCCGGCCATGACCAGCACGTACTGCTTGCCGTCTTTACCGGTGTAGGTCATTGGGGTGGTTTGCGCGCCGGCTGGCAGGCGGCCTTCCCACAGTTGCTTGCCGTTTTTCACGTCATAGGCACGCAGGTACTGGTCGAGCGTACCGCTGAGGAACGCCACGCCACCGGCGGTGGTGAAGGTGCCGCCCAGGCTAGGCACGCCCATGGTCAGCGGGATCGGAACCGGCGCGCTGTCACGCACGGTGCCGTTCTTGTGCATCCAGATCGTTTTGTGGGTGGTCAGGTCGACCGCCGCCACATAACCCCATGCCGGTGCCTGGCACGGCAGGCCCATTGGCGACAGCATGGCTTCGAGGATCACGCCGTATGGCGCACCTTTGTTCGGCTGCACGCCTTCGGTTTCACTGACGCGTGGACCTTGCTTGGCAATGTCGGCGGCCGGGATCAGCTTGGATTTGAACGCCATGTAGCTCGGGTTCACGAACGCGATCTGGCGTACCGGGTCGACGGAAATACCACCCCAGTCGAACACACCAAAGTTGCCTGGGTAAACGATCGAACCTTGCAGCGATGGCGGGGTGAAGGCCCCGTCGTAGCGCATGGATTTGAAATCAATCCGGCACAGCAGTTGGTCGAACGGCGTCACGCCCCACATGTCACGCTCTTTGAGCGGCGGTGGCATGAAGTTCAGGTCGGACTTCGGTTGGGTCGGCGAGGTGTGGTCGCCAGCAACAGCGCCTTGTGGTACCGCCACTTCGTGGATCGGCACTACCGGCTGGCCGGTCGCACGGTCCAGCACGTAGATGCTGCCTTGCTTGGTCGACGCCATCACCGCCTGCTTCACGCCAGCTTCGGTCTTGATGTCGATCAGCGAAGGCTGGCCGCCCACGTCCATGTCCCACAGGTCATGGTGAGTGAACTGGAAGGTCCACTTCACGTGGCCACTGTCGATGTCCAGGGCCGTCAGGCCAGCGCTGTATTTTTCCGAGTCTTCGGTACGGTCGCCGCCGTATTGGTCGGGCATCTGGTTGCCCATCGGCAGGTAGAGCATGCCGAGTTTTTCGTCCACGGCGAACATGGACCACATGTTCGGCGAGTTGCGGGTGTAGGTCTTGCCTTCGGCCAACGGGGTGGTGTCGTCCGGGTTGCCGCTGTCCCAGTTCCACACCAGCTTGCCGGTGTGCACGTCGAACGCACGGATCACGCCGCTCGGCTCGTCGGTGGAGACGTTGTCGGTGACGTGACCGCCGATCACGACCAGGTTCTTGGTCACGGCCGGTGGCGAGGTGGAGTAGTAACCGCCGGGGGCGAAGCCACCGATGTTGGCACGCAGGTCGACCTGGCCTTTGTCACCAAAGTCTTCGCACATCTTGCCGGTGTCGGCGTTGAGTGCGATCAGACGGGTGTCGGCGGTCGGCACGAAGATGCGTTTCGGGCAGGCATTCGGCGCGGCAGCCGGGCTGGCGCTGCCAGTAGGGCTCTGCTCGGACGCGTACGCGGCGTCATCGTGATACGACACGCCACGGCAGGTCATGTGCGCCCAGCCCTTGAAGTTCTCGGCACCCATGCTGCTGATCTTCGGATCGAAGCGCCAGATTTCCTTGCCGGTGTCCGGGTCCAGCGCAATCACCTGGCTGTGCGGCGTGCACACGTAGAGCATGCCGTTGACTTTCAGCGGGGTGTTTTCTGCGGTGGTCTCGCCTGGATCGTTCGGGCCAGGGATGTCACCGGTGCGATACGTCCACGCCGGCACCAGCTTGTGGGCGTTTTCCGCGGTGATCTGCGCCAGTGGCGAGTAGCGATCGCCGTAGGCCGAACGGCCGTAGGAGTTCCAGTCGCCATCAGCTTGTGACGGCGCAGCGCTGGCCATGCCAGGGACTGCGTCGCGGTCCAGTTGGCCGGTCTTGACCATTTCACCTGGGTTGGTGAATTGGCTGGCCAGGGCGGTAGCACCCGCCAGCACCACGGCCACGCTCAGCGCGCCAGTGCCCAGCGGGGCAGGTTGGCCACGCAGCAACGGACGGCGAAACCACGGAAGCAACATGACGATGCCCAAGGCGAACAGCAGCGCCAGGCGCGGCACCAACTGCCACCAATCCAGGCCGACTTCCCACAGCGCCCACACGGTGCTGGCAAACAGCACCAGTGCGTACAGGCCCAGCGCGGCGCGACGGGTGGCCAGCAGCAGCAGGCCGGTCAGGGTGATGCCGATACCGGCCAGCAGGTAATACAGCGACCCGCCAAGCATCGTCAGCTTGATACCCCCGGCCAGCAAGGCCAGGCCCATGATCAGCAGCAAGACGCCTAGCAACCTGGGCAGCAGGCGGCTTGGGCTCGAAGCACCATCAGTGCTCATAGTGTGTTTCTCCGTGACGTTGGAATTATGTATCCCCGTGTTTCTTCACTGTAGATGACGATTCGACACAGGCTTGGTTCAGCGTTAATTCGGTTTTTCTGGGGATAAGTGCGGTTATCCACAGGCGGGCGATTTATCCCCAGGCGCAGGTCGGTGTGAGACAGCGCTGTCTTGGAAAGAGGGGGAATTCGGCAAGATGGGGTCGACCGCGGAAGTGAAACGTTTCAGTTTGTTGCGGGCAAGGATAAAGGCAGTTGCCTTGGAGAGAAAGGACGAATCGCGATATGCATCATTTCTGAATTGGTAACAGTGACCAAGTGTCGCTGCAAAAAATGAGTGTGGTAGGGGCTTCGTGGGAGCTGGCTTGTGTGGGAGCTGGCTTGCCTGCGATAGCATCACCTCGGTATTACTGAAACACCGAGGTGGCCGCATCGCAGGCAAGCCAGCTCCCACATAAATCCGGTTCCCACAGAGGGAGTGGTGGTGTGGGTTAGAAGGTAGTACGAATGCCGAACTGCACGCTGCGCCCCGGCGCCGGCGCGATATCGCGCAAGATCGAGCTGGCATACCGCACAGTCTGATTGGTCAGGTTTTCACCGTTCACAAACGCCAGCCACTGGCTGCCACCCATATTGAAGTGATAACCCGCGCTCGCCCCCAGCGTGGTGTAGCCATCGGTGCCGCTCTCGTTATCCGGCACACGGCCCTGGCCCGCCGCATGTTCCACGTCGATGCGCGCCTGCCAGCGGTCCAGTTCCCACAGCAAGCCGCTGTTCAAGCGCAGCGGTGCAATACGCGGCAAGGCTTCGCCGGTGTCCAGGTTGGTGGCGCGGGTGTAGTCGCCCGACAGCTCCAAGGCGAACTTGCCGTAGGCGCTTTCGCCAAGCTTCCAGTGATCCTGGGCTTCAAAGCCGGCGAAACGGGCACGTACACCGGAGTAGTTGTACTCAGGTTTGCCACCTGCGTCTTCTTCACCTTCTTCGTTCAACGTGCGACCACTGCCCAGCAGGCCGATGTAGTTGGCGAAGCGGCTGTAGAACACGCCGAAGCTGCCTTTGTGAGTACCATTGTCAAAGCGCAGGGCCAGGTCGCTGGACACCGCTTTTTCTTTGTTCAGGTTGGCATCCCCTCGCTCGTAAGTGTTGGTGGCAACGTGGGTACCGTTGGCATACAGCTCGTAGAACGTCGGTGCGCGCTCGGTGTAGCCCAAGGTTGCCGCCACGGACCAGATTGGCGTGAGGGTATACACGGCGCCGGATGACAGGCTGCCGGCGGTGAAGTCATTGCTTTTGTCGGCGGTGGCAAAGCGTGCGTTGCCCTTGGCGTCCGGGTCGACGCTGGTGTGTTCCAGGCGCCCGCCGAGGCTGAGTTTCAGGCGTTCGGTGGCTTGCATTTCTTCGAGGATAAACAGCGCGCCCGCGTTGGTGTCGGTCTGCGGTACGAAGGCTTCTTCACCGAGGGCCGAGAACTCGTTGCGGGTGACTTGGGCTCCGACCACGCCATCGAACGGGCCAATCGGTTGATGGCGGGCTTCAACGCGCGCTTCGTAACCCTTGTTCTTGAAGGTGGTGCCGGTTTCGCCGCCTTCGATCTCGCGGTGTTCGTAGTCGGTGTAGCCGGCATCGAGTTTCACCGAGGTAAACGAGCCTTGCAGGTTGCGGATTTCCGACGCGAAGGCGTAGTGATCCTGCTTCATGCGGATACGCACGTCCTGCTCGGCCGGGGAGCCGTAGTTCGCGTCGTAATTGCTGTAGGACAAGCCAGCATAACCGTCGTCCCAGGTGTAGGAACCGCCCACTGCACCGCCGTCCTGGCGCCCGTCGCTGTTGCCCAAGCGGCCGTTTTTGCCGGGAGCATCTTCGGTTGCCGGCGCGTGACGGCTGCGTGCCTGGCCGGGGATTTTCAGGTCGTTGAATTCCCGCGCATTGGCATCCAGGTGCAGGGCGAAGGTGCCGTTGCCGGCTTCCAGTTTGCCCGCGCTGCTGCGGGTGGTGTCGGCGCCGCCGTAGCGCAGTTCACCGGCACCGTGGATGCCTTCGATGGCCTCGGTGGGGATGCGATTGTCGAAGGTATTGACCACACCGCCGATGGCGCTGCCGCCGTACAACAACGCTGCCGGGCCGCGCACGATTTCAATGCGGTCGACGTTGACCGGGTCCAGCGGCACCGCGTGGTCGTAGGACAGCGACGACGCATCCAGCGCACCCACGCCATTGCGCAGGATGCGAATGCGGTCGCCATCCTGGCCACGGATGATCGGCCGGCTGGCGCCTGGGCCGAAGTACGAAGACGACACGCCCGGTTGCTTGTTCAACGTTTCGCCGAGGCTACCTTTCTGTTGCAGGGTCAGGTCATCACCTTCCAGCACCGTGGTGGGCGAGGCGAGCTGTTCACTGCCCAGCGGGTTGCCGGTGATGACTTGGGGCTGCAGCTCAAGCGCGTGGGCTTCGGAGCCGATCAACAGGGCGGCGGCAAGCGGGGACAAGCGCCATAGAGAAGAGAAGGACATCAGACACATTCCTTGGCAAAACGACTAAAAGAGTTGAAAGGTATGGTTACAATATAACATCTCTTTTTCGTTGAGGACGGGAACTTTTTTCTTCGTGCTAAAGTGAGCGGCTGTATTTCTACTTTTTGTAAAAGGCCCGGCATGACCGCGACAAGCAACGACCCACTCCACGGCGTGACCCTACAGCACGTCCTCACCACCCTGGTGGAGCACTACGAATGGGAAGGCCTGGCCGAGCGCATTGATGTTCGCTGCTTCAAGAGCGACCCCAGCATCAAGTCGAGCCTGACGTTCTTGCGCAAAACCCCCTGGGCGCGGGAGAAAGTCGAAGGCCTGTACGTAAAACTGATGCGCACCAAACGCCCGCTGGATTGATTCGATGAAGCGGTTCGTGGCAGCAGCGGCGCTGGCCGGTTGGGCAGGGTTGGCGATCCAGCAATACCTGATTTTCTATTCGCGCTGGGAATCCGGTGCCAGCCTGTTGGGCGGGTTGATCAACTTTTTCAGCTTCTTCACCGTGCTCACCAACACCCTGGCGGTGGTGGTGTTGAGCTATGCGCGGGTGAGCCGTGATTGCCCTGCGAAGCGGTTTTTCCTCGCGCCGGGAATCAGCAGTGGCATCGCCGTGAGCATCCTGGTGGTAGGCCTGGCCTATAACTTGTTGCTGCGCCATCTGTGGCAGCCCGAAGGCTTCCAGTTCATCGCCGATGAGTTGCTGCACGACGTGATGCCGGTGCTGTTTTTCATCTACTGGTGGCGGTGTGTGCCCAAGGGCGATTTACGCTTGAAACACATCGGCGGCTGGGTGATTTACCCGTTGGTGTACTTCGCCTATGCACTGCTGCGCGGGGACTTGCTCGGGCAGTATCAGTACCCGTTCATTGACGTGGGCACCCTCGGCTATCCACAGGTATTTGTGAATGCCGGGGGGATTTTGCTGGGCTTTGTGGTGATCGCGTTGGCAGTGGTGGGGCTGGATAAACTGATCAAGCCCCGGCCCTGATCATTCCTCTTCGCTGCCGTCGGCACGCCAGTAACCTACGGCCTTGAGGTAGTCCTCATTGACCTTGTGTGTGTCCAGCAGCACACGGCGCACGCGGCGCGACAACTTGGTTTCAGTGGCGACGAAGCTGTACAACGAGCCACTCGGTAACGTCAGTTTCTGCACGGTTTCAAGCAGGTCGTCCTGACCCCGGATTACCCAAATCACTTCGACATCGGCAGCGCTTTGCAGCGTCTGCTTTTCTGCCGCATTGGCGATCTCAATCACCGCCAGTGCCTTACGCCCTGCCGACAACTCTTCCAGGCGCCGCGCGATGGCGGGCAGGGCGGTTTCATCGCCGATCAGCAAGTAGTTGTCGAAGATATCCGGCACGATCAACGAACCCCGAGGCCCGCCGATGTACAGGTGTTGGCCGACCTGCACTTGCTCGGCCCAAGTGGACGCGGGGCCATCGCCGTGCAGCACGAAGTCGATATCCAGTTCGCCGACGCTCAGGTCAAACCGACGCGGCGTGTAGTCGCGCATGGCCGGTTGTGGGCCGTCGCCCTTGATGGTGAAGCTCGGGCTTTCCAGCGCGGCCTGCTCGGCGGCGTTCTGTGGGAACAGCAGCTTGATGTGATCGTCGGCACCCAGGCTGACAAAACCCGCAAGCTCTGGCCCGCCCAGTGTGATGCGGCGCATGCGTGGCGTGATGTCGACTACCCGCAGGACTTGCAGGCGGCGGCGTTTGATTTCGTGGGTCACGCGGTGGATCGCTTGAGTATTCATTGGTCTTTCCCGTCGGCAATGGCTTGAGCGGTGCGATTGAGCAGCGCCGCGACACGAACGATTTCTTCCGGGCTCCATCGCCCGTGGTGCGAGTGCAGGGCATGACGCAGGTTATGTACCGCCTCGTGGATTTCCGGTGGGCGATCATGACCGCGCAGTGAACGCTTGCTCACGTCTATGCGCATGCGCACGCCGTCCAGGGCGACCTGTTGCTCGCTTATGAAGAGACGACCGGCGTCGGTGATTGTGTAGCGTTTTTTTCCGCCATCGGCGTCGCCCTGGATCAAATCGCTTTCTTCGAGGAAGGTCAGGGTCGGGTAAATCACGCCCGGGCTGGGGCTGTAGGCGCCATCGAACAGGCTTTCGATCTGGCGGATAAGATCGTAGCCATGGCACGGTTGCTCGGCGATCAACGCCGGTAGCAGCAATTTCAGATCGCCGGGCGCAAAGACCCGGGGGCCGCGACCGCGACCGGAGCGCGGGTCAAAGCCGTCGCGTGGATGAGGATGGTCTCGCATGGGTAGGAGCCTCTGTGTGTGTCTAGATATAACGTAAGATATATCTTACGTGATTCACAAGGGCTCCCGACAGACGGTCTTCATTTCCTCGGGCACTCTTTGACTCGTTAGTTACTCTTGTTCAGTAAATGTTGTTGTTTTTGAGGTGGCGTAATCTACTTCTTACATACGCTTCCTTAGTTGAAAAATTATCATTAGTGCGCGTGTAGTCTAATTCTTACGGCTGTTTTCAAAGTTTTGGCAAATTGCCATATTCTTCCTATATGTCCTGATGTAACAGGGCTACGCAACGTGTTGAATTTCCCGGCTTACATTCTCAAGGCGAACATTGAAACTTGCCTGGCTTCGAACGGGTTCCCGATTGGCAATGCAAATAGTTGGAAAAACAGTGCTGCAGTCACCCTGTCTGCACTCAACTTTTTGCCGAACTCAATCAAGGGTTACCACCTGACCGTCGCTTAACTGATAAGTCCTTCGCACTCCTGCGGCAGGGTTTCTTTTATCAATGTGAGTGTTTGCTAATGAATACCAAAATGAAAACTGCACTGTTGTCTCTCGGCCTGCTGATGGGTTCGGCTTCCGTTGCGCAAGCGGCGGACGGAACCGTTACGTTCACCGGGTCGGTCCATTCGGGTGCCTGCTCTATCAAGCCTGAGTCCGTGGATCAGTCAGTTCACCTGGGCGCGATCGCAAAGCATCAGTTGCAAGCCGGGGGCAAGTCTGAAGCCCGACCTGTACGGATTGAGCTGGAAGGCTGCGATCTGACGGGCCTCACCGACAACACAGTGACCACCACCTTCACGGCGGCGCCTTCCACCGTCGTGCCGGGTGCGATTGGTACCGTCGGTGGCGCAGGTGGTGTGGGCATCATGATGACCCACGGCAGCAAACTCATTGAGTTGGGTGTTCCTACCACGCCGCAGGCCATTGCTGCCGGTGATAACACGTTGGAGTTCGGTGCCTATGTACAAGGCGCAGCGACGGCTCCGATCGTCCCAGGCAATTTCAGCGCGGTCACCAATTTCACCTTGGCTTATCAGTAAGTGTTTCCCCCGCCACGTTGAGTGGCGGGGGGAAGCTGGCGGGAGATAACGGTGAAAACATTCATAAACCTCGCTATGGCCTCTTCACTGACGGTGTTCATCAATCCTTGGGTTTACGCGCAAGCCGATGCGCAAGGCGAGGGCATCGTCACGCTGGGTGGACAGGTCATTGACTCTGCCTGCGGGCTGGAACTGGCCAGTGTCGATCAAACCATCGACATGACGCCCGAACCTATCGGCCGGCTATTGCGCAATGCACTGGGAGCACCACACCCCTTCCAGTTACGCCTGGTCAATTGCTCGCTGACTCGCCCTGATCCGTTGCGCCCCGGCGTCAACTTGCCTGATTGGGAGCACCTGCGGGTCACGTTTGACGGGGCTCCCGACAGGGACGGTCGCTCCTTTGCAGCCTTTGGTGATTCCCAGGGCGTTGCCTTGCACATCTGGGATTCGAGGGGTGAGGAGAGTGTCCCGGGGGTGCCGATGGCCCTGCGCCCGCTGGCTGAGGGTGACATGACACTCAACTACACGCTTCGCCTTGTTGGCAACGGACTGCCGTTGGCGCCCGGGGCTCACGCAGCCGCCGTGCGGTTCAAGTTGGAATACTTTTGAACATTGATGGGTTGCTTTCATGTTGAATGCGTCGAAAATTAAAAAAGCGTTCCGTCCGGGTCTACTTGTGGGTGGATTGATATCCTTGGCAGGAACTGCATGGGGTGCAGGGGATATCGAGTTTAATACCGACGTTCTTGATCTCAGTGATCGCACCAATATTGACTTGTCTCAGTTTGCGCGCAGCGGGTTTATTCTGCCGGGCACGTACTCAATGGTTGTGCAAATCAATAACCAGCCTATTGCCGAGCAATCGGTGGCATTTTACCCCCCCGATAATGATCCCAAAGGGAGTCAGGCCTGTTTATCCCAAGGGCTTGTGGAACAATTGGGCCTCAAAGAGTCCGGTGCTGCCAAGCTCACGTGGTGGAAAGGCGGGGAGTGCCTTGATATTCAAGGATTGCCAGGCATGGAAGTCAGTGGTGATCTGGCGACGTCCACGCTGAACATTAGCCTGCCCCAAGCCTACCTTGAATACAGCGCTATCAACTGGGACCCACCCTCGCGTTGGGATGATGGGGTGCCGGGGTTGTTGGTTGACTACAACATGACGGCGCAGTCGAGCTACCAAAGGAGTGATGGCACCCGCAATAACGTCAGCGGTAACGGCACCGTTGGGGCGAATGCCGGGGCTTGGCGCCTGCGGGCCGATTGGCAGGGGCGTGTCGACCAGGATCGCGATCAGCCGTCCAGGCGTTCGACGCTGGAGTGGAGCCGTTACTACGCTTACCGCGCCATTCCTGCGCTGAAAGCCCGCCTGGTGGTGGGCGAAAACTACCTGTATTCGGACCTGTTTGACAGCTTCCGCTTTACCGGTGCCGCACTCAATTCGGACGAAAGCCAGTTGCCGCCCAACTTGCGCGGTTACGCGCCGGAAGTGGTTGGCGTGGCCAAAACCAACGCGAGGGTGATCATCAGCCAGCAAGGCCGCGTGCTCTATGAAACGCTGGTCGCGGCCGGGCCGTTTCGTATCCAGGACCTTAACGACGCCGTCACCGGCAGGCTGGATGTGCGGGTCGAAGAGCAGGACGGCACGGTACACACCTCCCAGGTCGATACCGCAGGCGTTCCCTACCTGACGCGTCCAGGGCAAGTCCGTTACAAACTGGCGACCGGGCGACCGTCCAATCTTCAGTACGGCGCGGATGGCAACTTTTTCGGCAGTGGCGAGTTTTCGTGGGGCGTCAGCAATGGCTGGTCGCTGTTCGGCGGCGGTATCACCGATAACAATTACCGCGCGTTGACGGCCGGGGTTGGCCGTGACCTGTTGGCGTTTGGTGCGGTGTCGCTTGATGCCACGCAGTCCCGTGCAACGGTGTGGAGCGAGGCGCTTTCGGGTAAATCCTACCGCCTTCAATACTCCAAGCACTTTGAAGAGTACGACAGCCAAGTCACCTTCGCCGGTTACCGGTTTTCCGAGAAAAACTACTTGAGCATGAGCGAATACCTCGATGCTCGCCATTACGGGCGCAACGGTGAACTCGCCGGGGCCGACGTGAACGGATCCTGGAAACCGATCGGCGGCAGCAAGGCCCTGTATACCGCGACGGTCAACAAGCAGTTTCGTGACCTGAACACCACCGTTTACGCCAGCTACAACAAGCAGACGTATTGGGAGCGGCCCGCCACTCAACGCTGGAACCTGTCGGCATCACGTTACTTCAATGTGGGCACCGTGAAGAACCTGAGCCTGTCCCTGAACCTGTACCGCACGCTGGATTACAACTACAAGGACAACGGCATGGCGCTGACGGTCAGCCTTCCGTTGGGTCGCACTGGAACGCTGTCGATGGACGCTAACAGAGGCGCAGGCAAAAACCGTTTTTCAACGCGCTACAGCGATCGCCTCGATGAACGCAACAGCTACCAACTCAGCGCCGGCAACAAGTCCGCCAGTGGTTACCTGAGTCATATCGGTGACTACGCCGACATCGACCTCGCCGTCAGTCAGCAAGAAGGTAATTACACCAGCCTCAGTGCGTCGGCTCGCGGCGGCGGCACGCTCACGCCGCAGGGTGGAGCGCTGCATCGCACCAACAGTACCGGCGGCACCCGCCTGATGGTGGACACCGGTGGTGTGCCCGATGTGCCAGTGCGCGGTTACGGCACGCCGACGCGCAGCAACGTTTTCGGCAAGGCGGTGATTTCCGATATCGGCAGCTATCAGCGTACGGCGGCCAGTGTCGACCTGGACAGTTTGCCGAGCAACGTCGAAGCCACTCAATCCGTCACGCAACTGACCCTCACCGAAGGGGCCATTGGTTATCGCTCCCTGGACGTGATTGCCGGTGAGAAGGCCATGGCGGTGCTTCGTCTGGCGGATGGCAGTTCACCGCCCTTCGGTGCGGTGGTGAAGAACACAAAACAGCAGGACACCGGGATTGTGAACGACGGCGGGCAGGTCTACTTGAGCGGTATTCAGGCGGGCGAAGCGATGACCGTGAGTTGGGGAGGAAGCGAGCGATGCACTCTCACGCTGCCCGTCGTTTTGCCGGCAGACGCCTTGACCGATGCCCTGCAACTGGGCTGCCGCCTAGCCCCCACTGATCAATCTGCACCCGAGCCAGCCTCGCTGACCGGGAAGCCTACCGACACGGAGAACACATCCTCATGAAGCTCAATATTCACCTCTCACTCCAGGCCCTTGTGCTGCTGGCCCTCGGCTTGAGCCAGGGCGCCAATGCCGCTGTCGGTCTGGACCGTACCCGTGTGATTTTTGATGGTGGCAAAGATGCCACCAGCGTGAACATCACCAATAACAACACCCAATTACCGTATCTGGCCCAGGGCTGGATCGAGGATGAGGCGGGCAAAAAAATCACCTCGCCTTTGATCGTGCTGCCACCGGTTCAACGCCTGGAGCCCGGGAAACAAAGCCAGCTGAAAGTGCAGGCGTTACCGGCGGCCAAGTCGTTGCCGCAGGACCGCGAGACGGTTTTCTACTTCAACCTGAGGGAAATTCCGCCGCGCAGTGATAAGGCCAACACCCTGCAAATTGCGCTGCAAACCCGGATCAAATTGTTCTACCGACCGCAAGCCATCACGCCGAGCCAGCAAGACCTGTCCAACCCTTGGCAGCAAAAGCTGACCCTGACCCTCGCCGGCGAGCGTTACCAGGTGAACAACCCGACGCCTTACTACGTGACGCTGGTGGATGCGCGCAGCAGCAAAGATGGCAAAACCGTGCCGGGCTTCGAGCCGCTGATGGTCCCGCCCAAAGGCATGTTGACGTTGGGGCCGACCGCCAAGGAGCTCGGCACCACCCCCCACCTGGCCTACGTGAATGATTACGGCGGACGCCCGTTGCTGGCTTTCACCTGCACCGGCAGCGGTTGCACCGTGAGTGCACAAGTCTCGCCTGATAAATAGCCCCTGCTGCTGGAGAACGTCATGAAGTTGCAGATTGTGAAGGGCTTGGGCGGCCTGTTACTGGCCATTGTCGGGCCGGCGCATGCTGAGGATGTCGAGGGCATGAATGGGCGGTTGAACGTTACCGGGTCGATGCATGAAACCCCGTGCAGCCTGGAAATGACTTCGCTGCACCAAACGATCGACCTGGGCGCGGTGTCGGCCAGCCAGTTGCAACGGCCCGGTGATCAGGCAAAACCGGTGGCGTTTCAACTGCGCTTTACCGATTGCCAGCGCACGGCCGGCAGCATCCGCAGTGAGCGTACGGGGAGGCTGACTTGGAGCGCCTTTCAACCGGTGTTGTCGGTGGCGTTTTTAGCGCCCGCCGATGACGAGGATTCACGCCTGGTCAAAGTGCAAGGCGTGACCGGGATGGGCCTGCAATTGACCGATGCACTGGGGCGGGATGTACAGCTGGGCTCGAGGGGCGAACCGTTGTTCTTGCCGCTGGGCAGCAACACCCAGACCTGGCTGGTGCAGCCCACACGCACCGCCGCAGCGTTGACCAGCGGGGCCTATCGGGCGGTGGTGGATTTCAGGCTCAACTATGAGTAAGGGCAGAACGATGGCTAAGTTAACCCTGCTGTTCGGTGGCGGCCTGCTGTGGGCTGTCAGCCAAGGTGTGCAGGCCAACAACACCAATTTGACTATTCGTGCGGTCATCATCGCGCCGCCGCCGTGTGTGATTAACAGCGGCACGACCCTCGATGTGCCGTTTGGCAATGACCTGCTGACGTCGCGGGTCGACGGGGTGAATTACCGTCGCGGCGTGCCCTATACCGTCACCTGCGACTCGCCTTTCAGCAATGCCTTGACCCTGGAACTCAAGGGCACAGGGGCTGCGTTTGATAACCGCGTGCTCGTGACCCGCAAGCCGGACCTTGGCGTAAAGCTGTTCGTGAACGGCGCCGACTGGCCGCTCAATACCGCCGTGAATTTTACCTATCCCAACTTTCCGGTGGTGCAGGCGGTACCGGTCAAACGCACGGGCAGCACACTGACGGGAGGGGCCTTTGATGCGACCGCCACCCTGGTGGTCGACTATCAATGAAGAGGAATGATCAATGACCTGTTGGCAGCCGCGAGCGTTGCTCGCCTTGTGTTCCATCGGCTTGTGCAGTGCGGCGTCGGCCAATCTCACCTTTAGCGGCACGCTGAACGAGCCGCCGCCCTGCACGATAGACGCGGGCAACACGATTGAAGTGGATTTTGGCGATGTCGGGGTCAAGCGCGTCGACGGTGTGAAATACCGCAAAGGGCTCGCCTACACCATCAGTTGCGGCCCGGCCACGCTGCCGTGGGAACTGAAGCTGAGCGTAAACGGTACACCAACGCCGTATGACGCCTCAGCGGTGCAGACCAATGTGCCTGCGTTGGGCATCCGGGTGTATCAGAACAACGTGCCGTTTCCACTTAATACGCGCTTGGACATATCCCTGCCATCACCGCCGGTATTGGAAGTGGTGCCCGTCAAACAGCCCGGCGCAACGCTGGCCCCCGCCAGGTTTGCAGCGGTGGCCACGTTGTTGGCCGAATACGAGTAGGAGCTGAGTCGATGCGACATGAAAGCGTTTACAAGACTTGGTCATGTGCCGGGCTGGCGTTACTGCTGACCGGGGGCCTGATACCCAATGCGTATGCGGCGGACAACCTGAGCCTCAAGGGCAACCTGGTTGAAGAGGCTTGCACGATTCGGCCGGGTGACGAGGCCATCACGTTGGAACTCTGGGACGTGACCAGCAAGCACCTCTACATCAACACGCGCACCCAGGGTAAGGGTTTCAAGGTGCACCTGGAGGACTGCGACACCACGATTGGCAACACGGTCACCATCCAGTTCGGTGGCAGGGAAAACCCCGCTCTACCGGGGTTGTTCGCGTTGGACGGTGGCAGCGGTGCCTCGGGTATCGGGGTCGGCTTGGAAACGCCAAGCAACAAGCCATTACCGCTCAATAGCGTCAGCGATGAGCAGGTGTTGAGCAATGGCAGCAATGTGATTGAGCTCAAGGCCTATGTACAGGGCGAGCCCAGGGCCATCAGCGATCAAACCATCGGGCACGGCACCTTTACGGTGACCTCCACGTTTACGTTGGATTATCCGTAAGCGCCTCAAACAAACCTCCACTCTCGCCTGGGCGGCTGTTCGCTACGCACGCCTGGGTAGAGGAGCAATGAGAGATTAAAATGAAACGACTGTATGGCGTCATGACGCTGCTCGTCCTGATTGGTTTTACTGCAACCGCGAACGCAGCCACATGCCGAGTGAATGGTGGGCCTTGGGAGCCGATATTCGGGGAGCTTCCCCTACAAGTTCCCGTGACCGTTACCCTGGCCGCGGATCGTACGCGGATCATGCTGGAAGGCGCACGGCTTGAGTGCGGGTTTTCCAGAGGCTCGCAAAGCCCATCTTGGCGGCAGGATTTCTGGTCAACCGGCAGTTCGGCGGGTACTCCCTGGGTACCTGGCATCAAGTTCATCAACCAAGGGGCCGGTTTGCGAATCGGTGGAGGGCACTACAATATTCCCATTGCGAATGGCATACGGGTCGCCACGTTGCCTGATGACATGAGAGGTTATCCAATCGATGTTACGCCCTACATTCTGGTGCGTAACAATCCGTCAAACCCAATCGATGTTCGAGCAGGGGATACGCTAGGAGTCCTGCGCCTCACCCAAACGAACAACTACAACGGAGATTCGACGAGGATCTCGGTAACGTATACCGCAGCCAACAACTTCACCGTCTCCCCCTCTGCCTGCACGATCAACAATAACAACCCGATCGAGATCAACTTCGGCAACGTGCACCAGCGCGGAATCGGCACCGATCCGCTGACAACGACCATTCGCAAGGACCAAAGGCTGACCTACACCTGCCCGGACCCAGGGATTACTTCGCCGATCACCATCACTTACCAGGGCAGCCGCTCCTCGTTCGACACACGCCTGTTGATGATGACCAATCCGGACGTAGGCACCGCCATGGTACGTGCGGGTTCTGCGGTACAAGTCGGCAGTTCATTCCTGACCCGCATCGATAACAGCGTGGGGGGCGACGATGTGACGTTTACCCTAGTTCGACGAGCGGGATCCCTGCCTACCGCCGGGCCCATAAGCGGCAGCGGCGTACTCATAATGGGGGTGCCATGACCCGGCCCTAGTCTAAGGCGTCGACCGTTGTGTTCAAGACCGAGGCGCTTTTTCGCCGCGTCTCGCCAGCCTTACGTATCTACCACCGTGCGGCGCCTGTGCCCACCATGTACGATGATTGCGTTGATCTCTCCCCTTAACAGGGGCGTAAACCGGGCGAGGCCAGCAACTATGAAAGCAACGTCACGGTGATTGGGATTCCGAGGTGTAACGGCCATACCCAAGTACCACCAGCGGACAGGGTGGCGGTACTAGTTTGCTTGACTGCGTGAGTCACCGACTCACCCATTCAAGGAGACAAATGAGTGACACAAGCCAACCCTCAGGCCGTGCAGCGCCAAGTGCACATCGACACCATCCAGACGTTGTTCGCCGACGCCCCGACACTTCGTGACGTGGCCCAGAACAGCGCCCAAGCTTACCTGGATGAGCTCTTCGCCCCGCGTAAACTGACCGCCGAACATCTGCATGTACGCACGCCGTTGACCGGTCAAGCCACCCCGTACGCCTATCTGCCATTGGCCGATGCCGTGGTGGCGCGGATGGTCAATCACGCAGCGACGCTTTATGTACCGGGTCACCACGACGTGATGCAAAAAAATGGCGATAGCTATGAGCCAAGCGAGTTGACGCTCTTTGAGTGCGAGGCACTGGTCAATGAGCGCGGTGCGCTGTTGCTGATGTCTTACCAGGAGCAGGTACAGGCCCGGTGGCAAACCCGTTGGCAGCCGCTGGTGGACGCGTTGACGGACATCGTCCGCACCACGCCTGAGCAGCCCGGTATGAGCCGACACAGCCGTGATACGTTCTGTTCGCTGTATTTCACCAACCCCGGCGGTGGGTTGGCTGCCCCGTCCGGTCCTTTGCAGGTGTCTACGGTTCATGTCCGACGCCAGGGCGCGGCGGCCGACGATTCGGGCGAGGCCTTGCCCCTCTGGTTGCTCACGGCAACCCCGTCGAACGCGATGGCACTCTACAGCCCGGCCTCGGGTGTGCAGTTGCTCGACAGCCAGGAAGATATCGCGCCGCTGCTGGCGGATCACCTGAGCCCTGCGTCGCAAGCACCGGTAGCGCAGTGGTTTGTGTGCGATTACCCGGGCCTGGCGCCTGAAGCGTTGGCAAGCTGTTACTGTGCCCGCCAGTTGAGTGAAATCGCTGCCATCGACCTCACGGTGCGTAGAACGGCGCAACAGTACCAGGCGCTGCTCGACGCGATCACCGACACCCGTCGCTGGTTTTTGTCGCCGCTGACTGCCTTCGGTCAGAGCGTGCACGAGGCCATGCCAGCGTGGTTGTTCAATGCACCGCCAGCGGATCGATTGCAGTGCGCGCGTCTGCTGATCGATCAGGTACGGCAGTTGAACGAGGCGGCGGGCCAGCACTTTTTCCCCGACATCCCTAGCCTGGCGGCGTTTGCCGAAACCGCCTTGCAAGCGTGCCTCGACAGTGAGCCGCGAGCGGCGCAGCTCAAGGTTGGGGCCATTCACCTAATATTCGGCCTGCCACATGCCGAGCCGTTGACGCTGAGCCTGGTCGACTGGGCGTTGGAGACCTTGGGCGGTTTCGCCGGTGTGCCCCGTGCGATCACGCTGAACGGCGCGCAGGCCCCGGCCTGGCTGAACTGGCAGGTGCTCGGCGGCTGGCGGGTGAAAGCCGATATTGCCACCGTGTTCGGCGCGATATTGAGGCAACAGTTCGCCAAGCGAGAAGGTCAAAAAGACTGGGACCTTGGCGTGGCCGGTGATCACATGTTGTCGCAACTGAAAATGCTCACGCTGGCCTGCAAGATCCAGGGCCTGTACGGGCTGACTCAGCACGGTTATCGCATGATCAGTGACCGTGCCGGGGGGCTGCTCGCCTCGGCACGTCTGCTGCCACTGATGCTCAAGGGAACAGAGGCGGGGCAGACGGGGACGGTGCAGAACATGTATGTGTTGCAGCCCCGTGAAGCGCAGCCGGGACCGTGCCTGCTGTACCGACCGTTGTTGCACCCGATGTTGCAGGAATTTGCCTCGACGGCCGATTTGCTGGCGGCGATCAAGGCGCCTGGCACCCTGCGTGACAGTCTTGTGGCATGGCTGCCGGCGGGGCGCCGGTCGACGTTCACACCGCTCTTGAGCAGCGCTTCTGAGGCTGAATTAACGTTAGACGTGAGCGAAGACGTTGAGGAAGTCCAGTCGCTGCGCGAGGCGTTCTACCTGGCCTTGGACACATTAGGAGACTGGCCCGAGTCGGGCGGTGATGCGTTGCGTTGGGCCACGTTCAAACCTGGCGATTGGTCGATGCCCAGTGGCATGATGCCGCTGGTTCAGGGTGTGGATACCATGAGCGGATGGCTGGGGCTCCTCAGGTCCAATCTGCGAGGCACCCCCACCAGTGTCGATGTGCTGGGCAACCTGGCGTGGGTGTTGGCGCACCGGGACTCGCCCACCAATGTGCAGCTGCAATTGGACATGGCGCCCTTGATGTTTGCGACACAGCAGCGGGCCCAGACCCTACCGCAAATGACTCAAATTCCGGTGCCCGAGGCTTTCAGCCAACCTGCTAAATGGGGCACGGTGCACAGTGTCGAGGTTTGGGCTGTGCACGGGCGACAACGGGCGCGTTTGAATAGTGAAAAACTGCAGGCTTTGTACGATGGCGCGGCCCGGGACCGCGCTGAAGCCCAAACCCGGGAGGTTGCCATGTCCCAGGTGTTGGACAACGTGGTCGACACCCTTAATGAGGCACAGGGCAGGCAGGTGCGCGAGCAATACTATAAGGTCCTGATGGACAAGCTACGGGCGCTTTTAATGCAATTGGAAACGCTCAAGCTCATGCGCGCCCTGGCGCCGCGTCAGGGTTATGAGGCGCAAGTCTGTGGGCTGCTGGAGGCGCTGGTGCCGACGGTCCGTACCCTCGCCAGTCTGAAAGAGCGCGTCATCGCGGCGTTCGACGTTCAGCAGGCCTCGTTACCTGATGGGCAACTTGCGTCAGTGCTGGAAGAAAAGCATGAGTGTTTGGCCGCCTTCAGATCGATCATTACTTGGCGCGAGGAGGAATCCCGTTACCTCGATGAGTTGAAAACGCTCATCGGCTGTGGCGAAGAAGCGGCCAAAGCCCTCACATTGGCCATTGCGCGCCCCTCGTTGCTGGCGTTGCGGGCGCAACATTTACGCCGGCTAGGGCGCGTAGTCTGGCGCGCCAGCCTTACAGGCAACGCGGCGATGTTTGTCGGGATGCTTAGCAGTACGCTCCTACGCGCCGGGTATGCCAGCCAGTCCCATGCAGATCTCATGGACTTGCTGCCCGCCGATCGGATCGAGGTGCTCGAAAGCGCACTGCAAGTGTATGGCGAGAGCCTCGACCAGCTTGAGTTCTGTCGCGCCATGACGCCGCAGGCGTTTGATCTGGAGTACCTGGAAGAACTCCAGACGTTGATCCGCGAGCTGCACGACACGGCAGAAAAACACCTGCTGGAGGCTATGGCGCACGTTGCACCTGTGACCTTGGACGCAAGTGTGCCCGGCCACAGTCTGCTGCGTGCCCGCAGCGGCGATGTGTATGTGGCGCGTGTGATTGAAGCGACGTACGAACACTCAGCGCACCTGGCCGAACTGCACGATGTCTCCGGCGAGCTTATCGGCAGTTTAAAGCAGGCCGCCGATGGCCTGTGGGAACCACTGGAGGCGGCTGCTGCGATCGCGTGTAACCCCAGCGGCACGCTGGTGGAAATGATCGAGCAAGGTAAGCAAACCATAGCCGGCGTCGAGCAGATGCTCGAAAAAACACAGAGGATGGTCCCCACGGCCCAATGTGCGCATTCCCTGCAAGTCGCACTGGCGGTGCCCGCCGCGTATTTGCTGACGTGTGCCGAAGCGATGCGGCGCAAACTGGCGAGTGCGGTCAATGACCGTTGGCCCATCACGCGGCACCTTACCGCGCAACGTATCGAAGCGGATTGGCGAGCCGCTGCAGCGCGTTTATACGAACAAGGGGCTCAAGCGCGTATCGCGGTCATCAGGGCACATGCGCCCGCCCAGCGCGGAATCGAAGCGCTCCTGGCCGGTCATGAGGTGCGAGTGCTCAAACAGTCGGGGCGTTTCCGGTTGGAGGACAGCGCCGATCAGTATGTGCAGGTGTACCCGGTGCTGGATGTGCACAGTGGCCAGCCCAGCGGTTATATCCACCTGCGCTACGGGCACGCTGCCGGTCGGGATGACTTGTTCACCGACGCTTATGTGAAAACCCCTGAGCAGCACCAGGCGATCCGGCAAACAGTGCGACCGCTGTCGTTCAAGCGTTGGACGCTTCCTGATACGGCGTCAGTGCTTGCCCGCCACCGTAGTCACGTCAGCCGGCAGTTTGCCTGTCGTTGGATGGCGGAGGCCGGTGTTCTCTTGTCGTAGGCGGGCGTAGTTGCCCTGTTCTGGGGTAACTGTGTACCGCAGGCCAGTGTGTGGTCCGCACTAGTTTCCCTGGCTTGCGTGAGTCGTCGACTCACCCCTGCAAGGAGAAAACCCTGTGATACATCCGAACCCCACGGCGCTGCTGCGTCAGAAGCACATTGACACGATCCACACGTTGTTCCTCGATCTGCCATCCCTGCGGGCGGTGGCCCAGGCCAGCGCCCAGGCTCATCTGGACGAGCACTTCGCGCTGCGCAGGCTGACTGCCGAGCAGCTTTACGTGCGCCTGCCATCACCCGCTCAGGCCGCGACAGATGAATACCAGCCATTGGCCGATGCCCTAGTGGCGCGGCTGGCTAATGGCGAGCCTACTCTCTACGTGCTCAACCACCACGACGTTGTGCAGTTGAAGGGCGGTCACTATGAACCGGTTGCACTGAGCCTGTTCGAGTGTGAAGGGGTGGTCAATGAGTGCGGTGCGCTGTTACTGGCGTCGTATCAGGAGCAGTTGCAGGCCGGGTGGAAAGTGCGTTGGTTACCGCTGGTCGAGGCTTTGAAGGGCATTGTCAGCGATACCCCCACACAACCCGGTATGAGCGAACGGGACCTGGATACCTTCTTCTCGTTGTCTTTCACCCGTCCCGGCGGCCAACTGACGGCGCCGGCGGGCTCGTTGCGCGTTTCGACAGTGCACATCCGGCGCCAGGGCGCCGGGGCCGACGAGCCGGGGCAGGCTTTGCCCCTGTTGTTGCTCAAGGCAACCGCCTCCACTGCCATGGCGCTCTACAGTCCCGCCTCGGGCGTGCACTTGCTCAACGATCTGGACGCGATTGGGCCGTTGCTGGCCGATCATCTGAGCCCGCTGTTGGGCGAATCGCCGGGGGAGTGGTTTGTGTGTGATTACACAGGCCCGGCCCCTGAAGCGCTCGCGAGCAGTTACCTGGCACGGCAATTGGCCGAAATCGATGCCATCGACCTCACGGTGCGTAGAACGGCGCAGCAGTGTCAGGACCTGCTCAATGCCATCACCGATACCCGCCGCTGGTTTGTAGCGCCGTTGAGCGCTTTCGGGCAGGGGGGTCGGGAGGCGATGCCGACCTGGCTGTTCAATGCCTCCCAGGTCGAACGAGTCGAATTCGCACAACGGCTTTGCGATCAGGTGGGTCATTTGAATCGTGCGCATGGTGAGCGTTTTTTCCCCGAGATACCGTCCCTGGCGGCGTTTGCCGAGGCGGCGTTGCAAGGCTGCCTGGACAACGAGCCGCAAGCCATTTCGCTCAAGGCCCAAGACATTCACTTGGTGTTCGGTCCGCCAGACGGCGAGCCACTTGAGCTGACCCTGCCCACCTGGGCCCTGGAATCCCTGGGTGGGTTCGCACGTACGCCCACAGCCATCACGCTTAAAGGGGGGGAGGCCGCGCCCACCTGGCTAACATTTTCCATGCTCGAAGGCTGGCGCGAACACGCTGACCTGGCCAAGGCGTACAGCGCGGTGCTGAACCAGCAATTTGAACAGGCGCAAGGCTTGGACGTAGGGGCCCGGCTCTGGGACGAAGAACCGAAAGCGTGGGACCTGTACAACGCTGGATCGCAGATGATTTCGCAGCTCTACCTGTCAGCGTTGATGTACAAAATCCGAGGCCTGCACGGGCTGACCCAGCAGGGATATCAGATGATCACCGAGCTTGGGGGGGCAAGGGCCCCTTCGCGACTCTTCCCGTTGGCACTGGGAATTGGCGAAAACAATCAGGCCGTTGTACAACACCTGTATGTGCTGACACGCAGGGACATGCAGCCGGGAATATGCGTGTTATTCACTCCGTTACTGCACCCGGTCGTGCAGGAGTTCATATCGTTGGAAGAGGTGCTGGCGGCGATCCAGCAGCCGGGTCCCTTGCGTGACGGTGTCCTGGCGTGGCTACCGGCTGATCGCAGGGCGCTCTTCGAGCCCCATCTGACGGATGTCAACAAAGCGCTTGATCCTTGGCTCACAGTAGAACTGAACCAGGATCCCACGTTGGCGCGGTCAATGCGTGGGGCGTTCTTGAGCGTGCTGCAGGCATTGGCAGAGTGGCCCGCGTCGGGCGGCGACCCGTTGCATTGGGCCAGCTTCAAATCCGGAGGCTGGTCGCTGCCCTATGGGTTGACGCCGTTGGTCCAGGGTGCGGATACGCTGACCGGATGGCTGGGGCAATTGATGAGTGATGTGCGTCGGGATGTGCCTGGGTATGTGGGCGGCCCCAGGGCAAGTATCGACCTGCTCGGCAACCTGGCGTGGTTGCTGGCACATGAGGTCTCGCCGGCTAACGTCCAGTTGCACTTGAATTATTACGCGGACTTGTTATCCGCATCGAGGTTCGCGATTCCGCAGGTGACGCAGAGCCGTCCGAAGCTCACCCGTATTCCCATGCCTCGGACGTTCACGCAGTCGGATAAATGGGGGGCGGTACGCAGTGTTAAAGCGGCCGTCTTGCAGGCGCGGCAACAAGTGGGGGTGAAGGTTGAGCAGCTCCAGGCCGATTACGACGCCGCCAGCCGCACGCTCGCCCAGGCCGAGGCCCGTGTGGCAGCGCTGTCCACTGCCGTCGACGGGTTTACCGACACCCTCACGCAGACGCAGGTCAGCCAGGTGCTCAAGCCGTACCACCATACCCTGCACGTCAAGCTCAAGGCACTGTCACAACAATTGCAGACACTTAAGCACCTGCGAGCCTTAGTACCGCGCCTGGGCTATGAGGCGCAGATTTGCGCCCTGCTGGAATCAATCGTGCAAACGGCGCGGCTCCTTGCAGACCTTGAGGCACGTCACATTGTTACACTCGACACCCAACTTGCTGGGTTGCTGGTTGAACGTGATCCCGTGCGGATCAAGGCCAGGCATGACCGTCTGGTGGCGTACAAGTGGTCGATTGCCTTGCGTGATCTGGAAACGCGTCATCTCGATGAGTTGAGGGCGGTCATCGGCTGTGGTGCCGAAAAGGCGCAAGCGCTGACACTGGCCGTTGCGCCACCCTCGGTGTTGGCGTTGCAGGCGCAGCAGCTGCGCAGGCTATGGCAGGCGGCCTGGTGTGCCGAGGCGGCGGGGAGCCAGACAATGTTCAGTGGCCTGCTCGAAAAAACCCTGCAGCGCGCTATGTGCGCCAGTCAGTCCCATGCAGGGTTTAACGTCCTGAACCGCGCCGAGCGTATCGAGTTGCTCACCAGCGTGGTGCAGGTCTACGGCGAAAGCATCGACCAGATTGAGTTTTGCACTGCCGTGACCCCCCAAGCGTTTGATCTGGGATACCTCGGTGAGCTTCAGACCTTGATCGGCGAGTTATACGATGCAGCGGAACACCACCTGCTGGCGACATTGGCGGACCCTGTCAGCCTGCCCTCGGAGGCGGCGCGCGGCAGCTTGATTCGTACCCGTAGCGGCGATGTTTATCAGGCGCACATTCTCGACGCCACTGAAGAAACGCTGGCGCGCACCGCGCAAGTGCGTGACATCGACGATGAAGTGATTGCCATCTTTAGAGAAACAGTCGACGCGCTGTGGCACCCGATGGCGGAAAGTCATGCCAGGTTTCCCAGCCCTCCGGGCTCCTCCCTTGCCGATTTGATCAAACTGGGCCAGCAAACGATCGCGCAGATCGATCAACTGATCGCTCAAGTGATCAATAGTATCCCTACTGCCAAGTGCGCACATTTGCTGCCCAACTTGCTCGAAGTACCGGCCCGTCTCCTGGAGGCGCACGACGCAATACTGGTCTACATGTGGAAGGAGCTGGACATCACGCAGCAGGCCTTGGCGCAACCGCACAAAGCGGCTTGGCTGGCGGCGGCGGCACGTTTGCACGAGCAGGAGGCTCGCGTCCGTCTCGCTGCCATCAAAGCGCATGTGCCTGTCCAGGCCGCTGTAGAAGCGTTGCTGACCGGTCGCGATGCCGTGTTGCTGAAGCAGCCGGGGCGTTTCCGGGTTGACAGCGCCGCGCATCAGTTCGTGCAGTTCTACCGGGTGCAGGAGGTACCCAGCGGCCAGCCCCTGGCGTATATCCACCTGCATTACCCGTCGTCAACCGGTTGCGATGACGTATTCATCAAGGCCTCTCTCAATACCTGCGCGCAGCACCACGCGATCAGGCAAACACAGCCATCACTGTCATTTGCCCGATGGATGATCGCGGATGCGGCCTCAGTGCTGGCAAGCCATCGCAGCGAAGTGGGAGAAGCCTTTATCTGTCGCTGGATGGACGACGCGGATAGTCGCGCCTAAGCGTGGCGCAGGCGCGAGCTAAGCCGCGCCTGCGCTGCTCTCAGCTGTTCGGTAATGGCGTTCTGTTGCGGCGCGTTTGGGCTTTCTTCAGGGCTTGACGCGTCAGGCTGTGCATCCATTCTTTTTCGTTATAGCCCAAGTCATTGAGCAGGCGATTGTAACGTTCGTCGCTCAATGGTACGTCGGCGAACACCACACTTTCGGGGACCTCCAGTTCGTAGGCCAATGCCTTCAGCTCCTCCTTTTGTTGCGGTAGATGTTCTTCCAGCCACTGTGCCTGCAGGGTTTGCAGGTCATCCAGGCGGTAAAATTTCTGTGTGTAGGTATTGGCATTTTCTTGATAGAGGCTGTCGTAGGTTTCGCGCAGAAAGGTCTCCCAATATGGCTCCAGCAGCATCTGGTTGACCAGGCCGTCGCCCTGGCCCAGTTCTCGCACCATGTTGTAGGCCCGTTCGACCTGCTTCGGGCTGACGCCAGCCGTCTCGCGGTACAGCATGTGATCGGACAACCAGGGCAAGTCCAGCAGATAGGCCAGCGAGGTCTGGTAGGACAGGTGGATCTCGACTTCATCCACCTCGCCCGCCAGGCCGTCCACCACCTGTGACCTGAGCCGCAACCCTTCGCCACCGGCCTCTACAGGACGCAGGCGGCGGGCGATATCCTCCTGGGCCACCAGGTTCAGGTGTTTGAGGCGTGCCGAGCCCTTCGCCAGGGTTACCAGTCGGCCTTCCAGTTCAGCCAGTGTTACCGAAAAGCGCCGTGCCTCGCTGGCCATGACCTCAACGCCCATCTCGTTGAAAATCTGCGCGCCACCGTCGCCACACAACCCCGGAAAGCTCGACAGTTTGAACAGCCGTTCGCGCAGGGCGCTGTCGGCGTGGGCCGCTTCGATCAGGCGCCAGACCCGCTCTGTCTGTTCAGTCTGGTTGAGGGCAAAGCGCCGCTGGTCTTCAGGGGTCTCAAAAAACGTCGGTGGTTCAAGCAATTTGATGACCTCGAAGAACCCCTGTGAACCGTGCTCCGCCTCAACGGCGTCCCACAATCGCTCGCGCTTGAGGCGGGTGTCGAAGTTGTCGCCTGTCGTCCACGGGTCGCTCTTGCCCTGAGGCTGGTAGGTACGATACGGGTCCAGCCCGGCCTCGGTGCGGTAGCGTTCGTACAGGTCGCGTTGATCATTGCTCAGTGCGTTGCGCTCCAGGCGGGCCCGCGCCACGGTGTGAGCTGCGCTGGGCTCGGGTGTCAGGGCGGGCAGGTGAGTGATGGGATTACCGCTTAGATCCAGAAAGAACGCAGCCTCCCTGGGGTGGGCGAACAGCCCCGTGGGCCATTCGCTGATCTGCGTGTGGCTCAAGTCGAGGTGACGCAATTTGGGCATCAGGCTGATGTCGGGTTGCAAGCCGAGCGGGTTATGGCTCAGGGCCAAAGCTTGCACACGTCGCAGATTGCGTAACAGCGCAACGTCTTCCGGGAATAACACCATGCGGTTGTTCGACAGGTTGAGGTTTTTCAGGGAGAACATCTGCCTCAACTCACTTGGCAAGCGCGTGACGGCGTTGTAACTCAGGTCCAGTGAGCGCAAAGACGGGAACAGTTTGAGCAAGCTGCAATGGGTTTGGCCGAAGCTGCTTTGGCTCAGCCCAAGGTACGTCACGTGCTCGAAGGTGACGCTCAGTTCGGGCAGGGACTCGGGAAACGGTATGCCGTCCAGCATCAACCGGGCGCCACTCTGGGTTCTGCCCCAATCGTCGGTGTATTCAGCGAAGCGGTCACCCCAGCAGTGTTCAAGGGTGTGCACCAGGCGTTTGCGCCTGATGCGTTGTTGGTGCTCCTCGGGGCTGCCTTTAGGGTGCAGGGTGGGTGACTGTTTCCAGGCCCGCAATTGGGCTTGCAGCGTGTATTTTTGCTCGGTCAGTTCATCCAGGGTGGCATTCAATTGAGTGGGAGGGATTTCGTCAATGAAGCGTTTGAGCCGTTCCTCGCTCAAGCTGGGAAACAAGCGTTGCAGGACGTCGCGGGCGTGTTCTGGGTTGGTCTGCGCGCGGGTTGGCCGGCAACTGCTGAGCGTCGGCCCGCCGAGCAGTTGCTGGGTTTCGCGGGTGATGACGCGGTGCTGTTCAGGCTCGGCCAAGACCCTGCGCCGTTCGCTCATAGGTTCGAAGGTGGACATCAACCACTCCTTGAAAGCTTCGCCCTCGCCGGGCTTGAAACCCAGGTTGCTCTCGCCGGGCAAGCCCAGTAATACGGCTTCGTACAGGCTGGTGGAACTGTGCAACTGCAGGCCTGCGCCGTCGCAGACCGCATACCCCAGGCTGCTGTGCACCAGCACCCGCCGGGTGGCGGCGGTGTCCTGGCCGACTTCACTGCGCAGGGTGCCGTCCACGCTACCCTCTCGGATTTGCACGCGCAGGTCAGCCAGCGCATCGGTATTGAAAAGCAGGCTTCTGAGGACCAGGTTTTCGGTCGCCGGGGTGGGCGCTGCCGGAGGATAAAAGCCTTCGTAGGCGCGTACCGATTCGGCAGACAGGTGCAGCTCACTGGCCTGATTGCGCAGGCGCAGAGGCCAGTGTTGTGTGTTGGCCAAGGTCTGCCGTTCGCTGGGCAGGGCGTTGTCCAGCAGGCGCCGTGCCAAGCTCAGTTCGAGATTGGGATGATCTTCTCGCAGGCCAATGATGGCGGGGTCGTCGCTCGCTTCACTGGCGCCATGGAGTGCTGGCGCCAGGTCGCCGGTCTGGCTCAGTACGTAGTTGGCCAGTTTATCGCGTAGCGTTTGTACCCGTTGCTCCGCAGGGACTTCCCCACCCAGCAGGGTGGTGATGGCCGCTTCATCAAGAAACTCCAAGACCCTTTCCGGCAAACGTCCGGATAACACCTCGCCGATGCTGATGCGCAATGTGTCGGTGGGCAGTGCGTCCGAGGCGCCGTAATGGTGCGAGCTGCCGGTCAGGTCGGGCTTGAGAAACACTTCCAGCGCCTTGCCCTGGGGCCACCCGTCAAGTTCGGTGACCATTTGTTCGAACCAGTCGTTCGCCGGGTCCGCGCTCAAGGCTTGCCCTGTACGAATGTGCTCTCCTGCACGTTTGAGCGCTTCGACGGCTTCCAGGCGCTTGAGGCTGGTGTCGAGCAATGGCGGCAAGGGCTCGTTATTGACATACATCCGGCGCAACACGCCGTCTTCAGTGCCGCTGGCGATTCGCAGTTGCTCCAATTGCAGGTCGCTGAACGGTTGCACGCGATGCCCAAGGCGGCGCATGAGTTCGGGACGCTCCCATGTGCGCGGGTTTTCGCCCTCATGGGTCACGACGCCGTCGCCGTTCAATTGCACGCGTGGCTGGAACGCCTGCGGGCGTTCGGGGTGTACCACGCGGTGCTCTTCGATGAGCGGGTCGTATTGCACTTCCAGAGGGTGGGCATCCAGGGTCAGCAGGGTTTTGCCTTCGCGTGAGTGTAGGCCAGAGGGCGAGGGCGTAGAGCCTTCGGCAATTCTCAGGTGTTTTTGCGCGTAGGGGGTGATGTCCGGGTTCCACAAACGCCGTGTACCGTCGGCCCGTTCCACGGGTATCAAACCCTCGACAAAAGGCGAGAGTTTCAGGCGCGTCAGCGTACCGAGCTTGGTTGCGCCGGCAAACACTACGAATTGACCAACGCTTTCGGCCACTCCGAGTGCGTGTTCCCAGGCTTCAATTCGCCGGCCCTGGGCCCAATCGACGATGCCTTCGAACACTTCATCCAGCACTTGGTAAGCACTGTAGGCGAGCATCAGTTCACCCAGACCGGGCACGAAGGGGGTCAGCACCAGCAGGGCGGCGTTGAGGATGTCCGACAGCATCTGTTCCAGGTTGTCCCACCAGGCCCAGCGTGCGCGGCGGTCGACGTCTGCGGTAGACCAAGCAATGTCGCGGGCATCGTTGACGACTTTATTTAGCTGCGTGCGAAACAGGTAATGCCACAGCGTATCGGTGGCGGGCGTGGGGGGGCGCTGGCGATAATCGAGTTGCCAGTGCTGGACGCTGAAGTGCAGGTTGGGGTCGCTAATCGGCGTGTCCTTCCAGCTCGGCCCTCTGTCGGTGCGCGCCTTCTGACGCCATTTGACCTGGCTCAGGCGCGCATTGAGCCCCGCAAAAAAAGCGCCGCGCTCGTGGTGGGGCACGAATTGGCTGAAGAACACTTGATAGCGCGCCCTGTCGCGCAACTGGCGGGTCAGTTCCTGCATGAAGGCGAGCGGCGAAGGGTATTCCTTGAGCGGGTGGTCGGGGTCTTCAGCGACGTAGGCGATCACTCGACTACCTGGTGTGTTGATAAACAACACGATGCCCACCAGGGCCACATTCATCAGGCTCATGGTGTAGGCCTGAAGCGGGGCGCCATCCAGTGTCGCGCCTGGGCGATCGTCCACCAGCTTGAGTATGGCGTCATGGCCGTGGTGCTTGAGGTCGCCCCTGACCAGCGCCATGTGGGCGGCGGATTTTAACGCGGCCTTTTGGCGGGCCACCCCATCATCACGTAATGCGCGGGCGACCGTCGGGTTGTTGAACCCGAGGGCATCGGTGAGTTTGCGTTGATACTGCGCGCCGATATCCAGCGTGCGACAAATGCTTTTGAAGCGCTCGGCCGTGAGCCGTACGCCGGTGGTGCGGTGCGGTATCGACAGAATGTCGCGCTGCCCCCGAGCGTCTTGCGGGCCAAGGAAGGCGAAATCGAGAAAACGGTCGGCGGCGGCGAAGTTACCCAGCGCCGCATCAAGCAGCGAGACGGTTTTGCTGGTTTGTGCGCCGGTCACGTTGATCGTCCACCAGGCTTTGGCGGCTTCCACGTAAAGGCGCAGGTAAGTGTTGCGTACATCAACGTCGCCGTAGTCACTCAGCGCCGCTTTGAGCAGGGGTTCGGCAAACGCATACACATCGATCAAGCCGGCGAGCCGCTTGTCCAGAAGGTTCTGCCGATGCCAGTGGTCAGCGATGGCGGTTTTGAGTTGTTGGTGTTGCTCGGGGGCGGCATGGGGGTAAGGCGGAAAGTCTTTCAGCGGTGTGGCCTGGAAGGCGGCTATCCGGATGGGCGCGGTCTGGATAAGCCAGTCCGGTAGGTTGTCTTGGAAATACGTGTAATGGACGCCGTTGAACGGTTCGTCGAGCGTGGCTGTATCGGGCATGGATCAAGTCCTGAACAATCGGATTAATCCATGAGTGTGTTCAGCTGTGTCACGTGGCGGTGGCAGATAGATAGTGCAGCGTGGAGCGAGCAAGCTCGCTCCTGCGATCAACAGCCTTGTGGATCAGACGGGAGGCTGGGACGGGCCCGGACGCGTCAGGTCTATTGGGACTCCAAGTCCCAGTCGGTTGACCCGCGCCGCAACAGTAGGAATGGCCATATTGAAGGAGCCGTCGTTACTCACGTATTTGACCCAGGAAGATGGGTGGAGGCCCCGATCAACGGCAAATTTCCAGGCCGCGGTAGTATTCTGGTTCTCGGGTCGAAGGGCCAACTGATACCAGTCTTGATAATGTGTGTCGGTGACGTGGGTGAAATACTTGTCGGAGGGTTTTGTCAGTCTTGCAAAGCGGGCTTCGCCAAATCTGTTCAACGTCCCGTTCTTCGCGTTCACGTACAAGGCAAAACGCTCTGGACGAATGCTATGTGATTTCGCAAATGCAGCGGCAGCTGCTTTGGTCGGTTGCTTCATGTTTACCCATTTCATGAACAGTTCGTCTGTCAGGTGTGTAAACGTTTCAGGATTGAGCCGCGCCTTGCCCAGTTCGCTAATTTCGCCGCCTTGCTTTACAAGCTTGTTCCACGAGCGGTGCGTGATATTGCGACTATTGAAAAAAGCGGCTGGGTCTAGCGTGGTGACCGGGTTGGGTAAAGCCGCGTTGGCTTTGACGTGTGCGTCCCATTCTCTAAGTGCTAGTGTTATTTTGTTGTCGCTTTTTGGCCCGCCGCCGGGCGCGCGTTGCCATGTGTCCAATTCCCACTGTTTGTTCGGCAGGCGCCGCAACCGGAACGGGGTCAAGCCACCAGAGGGCGTGAGTACGGGGGCGACCAAGCCATTGCGGTCATAGACGTTGAAAGAATTCTGAATGCGATACACCTGCTCTTTGCCCTTTTCACCGACGCCGCGTACCAGATAGGTGGGGGGCGAGCTGGGGACTCGATAAATGCCTGTGCCTTGCGCCAGTTCCGCTTCGGGCGGGATGCCATTTTTCACCAGCAGGCGGGAGCTTTCTTGCTGGAAGTCTCTCTGGTATTTCGTCAGGTTCGGTCGCCGTATGTTTCTCGCGGGCCTCAGTAGCATGGGCAGTGGCTTGATACCCAGGCTGGCCGTGCGCGTCACCCCGGCGACCGTGGTGGTGGCCTTTGCAAGTTCAAACAGCATGAGCGCGCGTGGCCCTCGACGTACGACAAGCCCCGCCGCGGTTCGCCCCAGGCTGCGCAAGGCATGGACCGTGGTGCGCCCGGCCCGGCCGACAAACCTGGCGGCCGAAGAGGCCAGTTGCCCGCTCCAGGGAAGCCCGCTCAGTACGGTGGTTACCACTTCAACACCGAAAAGCACTTTATTGAGGGTGGACTGGGCGTCCAGCTCTTCGTTAGTCACACTTTGCTCGTCGGCTTTGTTCAGCAGGTACAGATAGTTCTGCCGGTACAGCCCGGCCCAGACATCGCCTGAGTGTGCGGCCAGGCGCGAATTGAGCACGCGTGTATCGGTCGGTGCGCGTGCGCGAAGGTAATCCAACCAGGCGGAGCCCTGTATCAGCCGGATCAGTTCGGCCTCGTTGGCCAGTTCCCTTAGCTCCAAACCGTCGGGCGCGTGCGGGGTATACAGTACGCGCATGTCATCGGCAGCGGTGGAGAGAATCAAAACGCCATTCACGGTTTGTCCACCACGGCCTTCGGGAGCATCGTTGGCTGGGTTGAACATCAGTGCATTGGCGATCACTGCGCGCCCATCGACCAGTGGGCGTGTCGCGGGTTGTGGAGAGGTCTGCACCGCCGCCATCCAAGCGGCTGCTTTCTTTTGCTTGGGGGCACTGTGTGTTTCCCTGAGGTAGATATCAGGATTCAACCGGGCCGAAAGGGCCGCATAGTCAATAACGGATGCCTGGCTCGCGCGCCACGCCTGTCTCAAGGCGCGGGCCTCGGTTGCCGTAGCCTGCGGGGCGAGGTATTTCTCGAGCACGTTTTGCGTGTACTGGTGGCCAACATTCAGCTCCTTGACCCACAGCTCAAGGCGTTGTTTGTCCACGGTGATGGGACGCCCACGCGTATCGCGCACCCAGTTTCCCTGGGGGGTCGTCAGTGTGGCATCCAGATCGTCGTTTTCGACCCAGGTGAGGCTCTTTTCCCAGGGTTTTGTGTTTTTCAACAGCAGGTTGGTCAGGCTCATCTGCTTGCTCGTGGCGCTGGTATGCGTCGTTCCAAAACCTCCTCCATCGGCTACGACCCGTGTTCGGGTGATGTGGGTGACTATCGTCTTGTCCGGGTCAATGCCCTGTTCGGGATAGTCCTGGCCTTTTTCGGCCAGGAAGGCACGAATCTTTGGCAGTACCTGTCGCTTTGCATACTCGGCCAATGTTGGGATAAGTGCTTGCCATTGCTTGGCCAGTTCATCCTGTTTGGCCTGGGTAGTGTCAGCCTGGTCTTGCAGAGCCTTCTGGTCCGCCGAGCTCAAGCGCTTTTCCCAGTCTGGCCGCCAGTGATCCTTCAGCAGTCGGTTGCGTGCCATGAACGGCCCGGCCAAATCCACCAGTTCGGCCAGTTCCAGGCGGCCATTTTTTTCATTGTCCGATTCGCCCTCGGTCAGGCCCAGAATGGTCTCGATGTCGGACTGCTGTTTGTCGAGCAGCGCCTGGATGCCGTCAGCCACGAAGTCGTCGGTTATCGGCGCATAAATAGTACTCAGGTCGTTGCCCCACAGCCCGGTTTTGCCATGCTGGACTGCCAGCGGCAAGCCGCTGATACACAACCTGCCAGCGTCTTCACCAGCGTTGATGCGGGCTTTCAGCGTGTCATGCAGGGCTTGCAGGGACGCATATTCTTCAAACCCCATGTCCGGGGTATACAGCACTACCGCGCCAACCCCGGCCGTGTGAGTACTGAGGTTTTTGTGCCCATGGGGCCAATGGGGCGCGACGGGGCTGGAGCCGTCATCCAGGGTCAGGACGAAGCTGGCGGCCATACGCGCATGCGCGGCGGGGCCAGTGTCGACGGTCAACTGATACACACCGGGGCGGTTGCCATGGCTGAAGCGTGCTTCACGTCGGGCCTGGGTCGGGTAACGCAGTGCGCGATCAGTCAGCAATTTGGCTTGTGGGCTCAAGGTATTGTCGGCCACGCGCAGGCGTGCCTGTATCTCCAGGGCTTGGCGCTGGACATCGATCAGCCGAACCTGTGGGCAGACCAAATTCGGCGCTATCGGCGTACGCCAATAGGTGGTGATCTGCTCGGCCAGTCGTGTCTGTAGGGTGTGCGCCAGGTCCAGCAATGTGCCGTTCTGGGCCAACTCGTCGACTTCGTTGATAGCGGTCGGGCTGCTGAAGACGCTTTCAGCGAACATGTCGAGCGTGGCGGTGCCCTCTTCTCGGGCAGTTTGATCCTCTTGCGTTTGCTCTGCGGGGTTGTCCCAAAGCAACAAGGTACACGCCGCCTCGAGCAACGGGCGGGAAGACTCAAAATGACGCAGGCCATCGCTGTCAATGAGGTAGCGGTTGACATACAGGCTGCCCAGCTCGGTGTCGGCCGGCAGATCTGGGTAGCTTTCTTTGAGCAGCGACGTCAGCACACCGCGCAGCGAGGGATGTTTGTCCTTTTCCAGTACCTGGTCGAGTTGTTCGTTTAGAGAGTTCCACTGTCGTATCAGGTGCGTTTGTTGCCCAACGTCCGGCGAGGTCAGTGGGACGGGAGAGGCGCGAGTCAGGTCTGGCGATTCGGGCATGCGGGCGATCAGCCCAGGGTTGCCCTTGAGGGGCAGTGCCAGGGTGGTACGTACGCTGGCTGCCAGGGGTTCAAACGTGGTGTGGGATGCACCGAAGGCATGTTCGATATCGGCCTCTTGCTGGAGACGTTGGGCGCGCAGGCATGCACTGAACATCGGCCCTGTGATTGAGGGATAGGTGAGTGCCTGCCGAGTTCTTAACGCGTCGGTGGCAGCGGAGCGTTCGCTGGCGGGGATGTTGGCGAGCAGCAGGGTTCTTTCGTCGCTGCTCACCAGGCGTAGGCGCAAGGTATTTTCCACGGTGGCGAAATTCATGAAGAACTCAACACCGAATTGCGGGGTATACAGGACGGTCGGTCGTGTCCCATGCAGGTGCTCGGTGAGTACGAAGCAGCCATTGAGTGGTGCGACCCATTCAGGCTGCCCGGTCAATTCCAGCGTGAGGCCGAGTATGAGCGGCGGTGTGGCGTTGTTCGTGGTCTCATGGCGCACGCAGTTTTCGATCAATTGTCGGCCTTTGATCAACACCTCAAGGTGTGACTGGGCCGTGGTGACGGCCGCTTGCGCGTGGGTATCCTCAGGCGTTTTCTTTAGGGTTTGCTCGGCTTGGCTGAGCTGTTGCCGAGCATCCTGCAGTTTCAGGTCCGCCTCCAGCGTAAATACCTCACGCTGCTTTTGACTCACAGCCTCCATGACACTCAGTGCACCCGTACTCGCGTGGGGCGATGACCAGAACGCCCTGACACTGTTCAAGTACAGCGTCTGGCAGTTGAGTTGCAGATCACTGATCAACTGATTGACTGCTGCGACTTCCAACGGCGCCATCTCATTGCTGCGGCCAGCGCCGTTGGCATTTGCATAGAACCCGACTGCCTGGTGGGTGGCGCCGGTTTCCGGCTCCTTGGTCAGTGCGGTCGGCATGTTTTGGGTGGCAATCGTCTCTTGAAGCACCTGGGTCAGGTTGCGCGTACGGGTGACGCGGTGTGTCCGTGCGGTGCTGTCTTGATCTGCCTGCGACGCAGTGTCGTAAACGTACTCGTTGAGATAAATCGCATCCGGGTTCGGTGCACTGGCAGGCACACGTTTTGCCAATGCCTGGCGCAGTTCAGTGGCCATGACCGTCGCCAGATCCGGCTGTGCGTCCAGCAGGTGCTCGATGGCGCTGATACACACTGGCACACGGCGTAGCAGGTCCTCGGTAGAAGGTTGGGGTTGTGAAGGCATAGCGCGGGTTTCCTGTCGCGATAGGGGGAATCGTGCAGGCCGGTGTCAGGGAAGGGGCCGCACGCTGATGCCTAGACTAATGGGCGTCGAGCGAGCGTCAGGTCTAAATAAGCACTACGTGATCCCTTCCTCTTACCGCAGGCACGTGGCGGAACTCCGCGGTTGTAGTAGCGGGTAGAGAATCGGAGCCATGCCTTTGAGCACCTGTACCGGCAACGCCGACGTGAAGGTGAAGTGCTGGGCGGAGGTCCCCGGCACAAAGGCGGTCAGCGTGCCGAAGTGGTGTTCGCCGATGTAGAACACAAAGGTTGCCGTACGGTTGATCGATTTGGAGCTGAGCATGCGCCCACCGGCGCCCATGGCTTGCAGGCGGTTGTCACCGGTGCCGGTCTTGCCACCCATGGCCAGCGGTGTGCCGTCCGCCAGTTTGAAGCTGCCGGCTACGCGTTTGGCTGTGCCGGCGTCCACCACTTGGGACAGCGCGCCGCGCAAGGCTGTGGCGACTTCGCTCGGTAGCACGCGTTTGCCACGGTTCGGGTCATTGACTACATGGGTTTCATAGGGGGTGCCGCTGGCGAATGTCAGGCTGTCGATACGCAGCACTGGCAAGCGCACGCCATCATTGAGGATGATCCCCATCAGTTCCGCCAGCGCGGCGGGGCGGTCGCCCGAGCTGCCGATGGCCGTGGCCAGCGATGGCACCAGATGGTCGAACGGGTAGCCCACCGCCTGCCAGCGCTGGTGGATATCCAGGAACGCTTCGATCTCCAGCATGGTGCGGATACGGCTGTCACGGGCGCTTTGATGGCGGCTCTTGAACAGCCAGCTATAGACCTCCTGGCGTTCGAATTCGCTGGCCTTGACGACGTCGCTGAAGGTCGCCTCGGGATGGTTGAGCAGGTAGCCCAGCAGCCACAGGTCCAGGGGATGCACCTTGGCGATGTAGCCTTGGTCGGGCAGGTCATAGGCGCCGGGGCCGTAGCTTTGATACAGCTTTTCGAGGCGCTCGTCAGTGAGTTTGTCGGTGGTTTTGACGTTCTTCAGGTGCGCGCGCACAAAGGTGTTAAAGCTCTCCTGGCTGGCCTGGGGCAGCAGGTAGCGGTGTACGGCGGCCAGGCGAATCGCAGTGGGGTGCAGGCTGTCCATGAACGTGTCGAGGCGCGCCTGGGTGTCTTTGTTGCGGTATTTTTTCCAGAACTTGAGCAGGAACGCGGTGCCTTCGTGGTCGGCAAACTTGGCCAGGTATTCCTGGCGGCGCGGGTCGTTGTCGTCCTTGAGCAATTGGGCGCTGTTGTCTGCGCCCGAATAGGTGGTGTAGCGCACCAAATCGCGCATCAGACGAATGAACGGCAGGTTGATCGACTCGCGCAGGGCATCGCGCAGAGTTGGGTTGCGGCCGTTGTCCTCGTTGCGAAAGTTATGGAAACGATGCAGGCCGCCGCCGGTGAAAAATGCCTCGCCAGGGCTGGCTGAATAGGTACGGTTGAGCGCTGCGTCGAGCATCTTCGACAGGTCGCGGTCGGGATTCTGGGCCAGGTAATCCAGGGCCCAGCGCGAGAGTGGGTCCTGGTCGGGCACTTCGACCTTTTTCAACTCGGCCGGGTTTTTTGCGCCGTAGCGATCATGCAGCTCGGTGATGATTTGCAGGTAGGTGGTCAGCACCCGCAGCTTGGCGGTGGAGCCCAGTTCCAGTTTGCTGCCGTCGTTGATGTCGAAGGGCTGGTCGGTGTTGTCGGTTTGCACCCGCACGCGCGCGCCATCGGGCGTCAGTTCGAACAGGGTGAAGCTGTAGCGCACCTGGGGCGTGCTTTGAGGTGTCAGCAGGCGCGGGCCAAGCAGGCCCATTTGCGCGGCGAACGCCGGGTCGGCCAGGCGCTTGAGGTAGTCGGTGGCCTGTTGTTGCAACTCGCCCTGCAAGGTGCTGGTGGCGGACAGGTCGAGTCGGTCGAGGTCATACAGCGGGCGGTTGAGCAAGCTGGCGAGGCGGCTGCGGGCAACGTTGATCGCCTTGTTGGTGTCCACCGGCTGGATCGTCGGTTGCTGTTGCCAGTCGCGGTAGGTGACCTTGCTGGTAAGGGCGGCGGCCGACAGGTTGGCCGCGATCACGTTGTTCTGCGCGAGCAGGCGGATATGGCTGTCGGTCAATTGTGCGAGTTCGTCACGTCCCTTGTTCAGGTAATGGGACGGGCGGCGCTGGGCGATCATCAACGACAGCACCTGGCGCAGGGCCAGGCCGCGTTTGGCCAGGCTCGCCGGGTCCTGGGCAGTCCCACTCAAGGCTTGATTGACCTGGTTGAAGTCGGCGCCGTACCACACCCGCAACCCTTCGGCCATGCCATGCACTTCGCCGTGGCCGGGCACCGCCGACAGCGGCACGCTATTGAGGTAATCGCGCACGATGTTCTGGCGGCTGCCGAGGGTGTTCGGCCCGGCCTGATAGGCCCTGACGCTGGCGGACATCATCTGACGAATCTTCTCGCCGCCGGACAGGGTCAGGCCGTCGGGCGAGTGACGATACTTTTCGAGTTGTGTGGCCAGGGTGCTGCCGCCAGCCGTTTGCCCTGGAAGGTGCAAGAGTTTCGCCACTTGTGACCAGGCAGCCTTGGCGAAACGTGGCCAGTCCACTGCCGGGTTGGCCAAGGGCTGTTTCGGGTCGAGCAAGTCACGGTCTTCGATAAACAGCAGACTTTGCACCACCAACGGCGGGATTGCGGCAAAGTTGGCGTAAAGCTGTTGCGGGTAGGTGAAGCTGTAGAGCGGCATGGCACGGCAATCGGTGATGGTCAGGCCGGCCTGGACTTTCTCCGCGTAGGGCACGAACAGCCCGTGCCGGGTGTAATCCATCAGCGCGGGTGAGAAACGTGCCTGTGCCTGGACGAGGTAATTGCGCTTGAGCAGGCGTGGCAGGAATTCATTCAGGGCGCTGTAGCCCAAGCGCTGGTCGAACGGGCCGTCGCCTGGGTAAACCATGGCATCGCTGGCGCCGGGCTCGACCTGATAGGTCAGCGACGCGGCAAACCGGCTGAGGTGTTCGGCCTGCAGGCGCGAGGTGCGCATTTCCTTGTTGGCGGCCCAACCCAGGGCCGCCAGCGCGATCACCAGAACCAGCCACACCAGCCGCCACCACAGCCTTCGCGAGCGGGGGCTTTGTGGCAATGGCGGTTGATCCGGGCTGTCGGTTGGGACCTCAGCCCGTTTCGAATCGGTTTGCCATAAAGCGCCCATAGTCGATTGATCCATTGACGTAGATTGATCGGACTTGGGTGAAGCTTAGACGCTGGTGGCGGGGTGGGTGAGAATTGTCGCGTCAAAACTGCGGACGCTTGATGCCGTCCTTGAGCGCCTTCAACCAATTGCGATCGTTGGCCTGAGCCCAGCGATAGGTGCCCCCGTCATTGAAAAATACCGACACATCCTGAAGATGCCAGACGATCATTTTTTCATTGAGTTTGCGCATGTAATCCCCCGCCGGGCAGGCAATTCCCGCCCACGGGTCGCATATCCACAGGCCAGCCCAGCCTGCTTCGCGAAACTCCAGTGTGGGGGCCAGCGTCGGGGGCTGTATACCCACGACCACAAACGCATGCGCCGGCGGGCTGGTGCCCCACACCTGGGCAACGCCACCGTTGACTTTGATCAGCTCACTCGCCACATGGGCCATCTGGTCGCAATTACCCGCGCCGGTCTTGAGGATCACCTCTGTGTAGTTGGGCTGGCCGACGCGGCTGTACTGCCACATCACCAAGGGTTCGGCGATGGACAACCTGTCCAGTTCGCGGGTGCCTGTGCCGACCACATTGGCCGAGCCGATGCCGGTGCTCTGGACCAGCGCCACGGTACTGGCGTGGGCCTGTGTCGCGAGGTATTGATTGATGCTCTGCGCGTTGGCGCTCCCCGTCCGATAGGGCGGCCAGGTGTCCAGTTGCAGCGGTGCGACCGCCACACTCATCCCCAGGCGTTGCCCTTGATCACTGGCGTTGAGCAACAGCTCGCGTTGCTTGAGCGGAGTCAAGGTGCTGGCCTGTGCTTGCAGCCGAGCGAGTTTTTGTTGGTTGAAGCCGCGTTGCGCCAGTTGTCGGTACAGCACCTCCAGGGTGGGCAGGTTGATCAAGGGGCGGCTATGGGTAAAACCGCCAGCGGTCAGATAATCAAGTTTGTGCTGGCCGAATGCGCGAATCAATTGCTCGTGGGGGCCTCCCCAACTGAAGTCCAGTTGGGTGAAGTGCAGCGAGGGGTCGGTTGTCGTGGCGACCGCCCCATAGAACACGCCAGCGTCGGCTTCCACGATGATCCGTGTACCGGAAGGTTTGAGGTCGATGGCCATGGCACGTAAGGTGCGGCGGTCATCGACGCTGTGGGTCAGCCCCTCCAGTTCGACCACGCGAGTGTCGCGGCTGAGTTTGTTGTCCAGTTGATCGTTGGGCAGGCCGAATTGTGGCTCTTCAATGAGCTTGCCGTTTACCTGCGCTTTGTAGACCAGCGGTGAGTGCATGGTCACGGGTGTCAGTTCGAAGGTGGTGCCCTGGGGCGTGGCCTCATACAGCCTGCGGTTGTGGACGACTTTACGCGTGTCGCTGCCGATGGCCGGCGCGGGTATCAGGCGGATGTGCTCGATGGCCTGGACCCGGCGCTGATGGATCGAGGCGTTGAAGGTGGCGAGTTTTTTAGTAAAGCAGATCAATGGGACCGGGCTGCGTTTGGTTCGCGCAGGGCCGCAGAGGCTGTCGAAGCCTTCGGCTGTCTTGAAGTAGGCGGGTGAGGTCAGGTCGTTGAGGTGAGTCGGCGCGTGGTGTTCAAGGCGTAGCAGACTGTCGTGGGTCAGCAGGTCGGTGACATCGGAGCGTGGGATGAGCAATGGCGGGGTGGCGAACAGGCGCTCGGTGACCAACGCCTGATAACCGTTGGCGGCGTGCATCGGGACGACGCTGAGGGCGCTGTCCAGGCGAAACGTATTGAGCGGCGGCCCATAAGGTCGGGTGCTGAACGGGTCGCAGGTGTGCCACTGGTGTTTGTGCAGGACCGTGTTGATACGTACGTAGTCGCTGCCGCGCAGCACCGACCCGGCGCCGATGTCGGCACGGGCCAGCAATGTGGGGTAGTCCAGCAATGGCAGGGTGGCCGAAAGCCGCTGCACTTGCCCAAGGGCGGTGTCGAGGATTTGTCGGGCACTGGCGCTTAGACGGATCAGGCCGCTGCGCGCTAGCCGGAACAGGGCGGGAATCCCATCAATCGGGTTGAGCACGGTATTGAGGAACGTACCGCCCAAGCGGCCCAGTTGGAGCAGTTTGATCGGCAGGGGCGCGGTTCTCTTCAGGATGGCCAGGGATGCGCCGGCAAATTGTTTGGCGGGGAACAGCACCAGCAGCAAATCGATAAAACAGCCATACGCCCCGTCGATGATGCGACGGGTGTCCCCGGAGGCAATGTCTTCGGTGCAGGACCAGAACGGTATCAGGGCTTTGAGGCGTGCTATCAACCGGTCCCAGGTATGTTGAGCCCGTTCCAGCTGGGTCGTGCCACGGGCTTGCTGGCGCATGGCGTCCACGTCGAGGAAGAAGTGCCGCTGCACGATGGCTCGGGCAATGGCGCGGGTAACCGGCGAGCCAAAGGTGAGCGTCGCCGGGCTGGATGACCACAGCACGTGGACAATCACTTTGGCGCGTGCCTGCGGCCTGGGCGGGCGCCCGCTGGCATAGGCGTCCCAGTCCACGGGCAGCTCATCGCCGATCAACAGTTGTGTGACCGGCTGGGCCGAATGGGGGCCGCCGGTGATCACCGACATGGGCGTGCCGCCCTCGCGATATGTCAGGGGCGGTCCACTGCGTTTGTCCACGCGGTTCAACAAGGGGAACAACTCGTACTCATGCACGGCAGTGGGCGAGGCGGCGCGCAGGATCACCCCCATTCGGGCGGTGCGGGCGATTTCTTCCGCCGGGCTAAGCAGCGCAAGGTCTTTGCCGGGCTCCTTTTTCAATACCAGCAACTGCAAGTCAGCCTGTTGGATGTGCAAGCGATCAGCCGGAGACAATTGTGCCAACATATCTTCAATCGCGGTGCTGTAGGCCTGTTTCATACGCTCGATATGGGCGCCGAAGGCACTGTCGAAGCGTTCATTGATGTTGACCAGTTGCCCAAACCGTGTGCGCATTTGGGTGAGGTCTAACTGCGGTTCGGTGGACTGCCAGCGTGTGTCACCCAACTGGCCGTCCATGTGTAACTCCACTAGCGAGTGCAGGCTGTAATTCTGGCGGTCGTGATGGTGCATGGGGAAGCGCAGACTGCTGCTGGCGAGGGGTGGGACCGGGCGCCACAGGCAGGCTTTTTCCAGCAAGGGGTGTTGGGGGAACACGCGTTTGAGGTCGGCCAGGGCAATACTGTTGCGGGTAGGCGGTTCACTGGCAAAGGTCACCAGCGCGTCTTTGAGGGCTTGCAGGCGTTGTGTGAGGCGCTGCTTCACCACGTCGATTTCGCCTGCGGTGTAATGCCCGTTCTCACGCTCGGGCAGTTCGCCTACTGCGATGGCCCAGTCGAGCAAGACACGGGTGGCGGTGTATTCACGCCACTGCTGTTGCTGGGAAGTGGTCGACGGTTGGGACGCAAGGCTGATCATGTCGTCGTAGGTCATGTAGCGCGCAGAGCCGGGCGCCAAGGCCTCTGCCATCATCACTCCTTGTTTGAAACTCATCCAGGCAATCGAGGTGCGAAAACGTAAGGTCGCAGGCAGCGCTTGTACCAGGCACTCCGGCGCGGCGCCGGCCAGCAGCAAGTGGGCGGCCAATTGAGCGGCAAGCGTGGAGACTTTGCGGCGGCGCACCAAATGCAGTTCCAGGTCGCTGCGCAGCTCGGCGCAGGTTTTGCCCGAATGTGTGCCGGCGGCCAGATCGAAGCCCGCCAGCGCGGCGTCTTCTTCGCCGGCGGTGGCGTCCAGATCGAGGATCAGCGCACTCAATACCAGCAGATCGAGGCTGGTCTGGCTGGGACGTTCATCCGCGTTTTGCCCGTACCAGCGCAGTGCAGTCACCAGCTGTTTTGCCAACGCGCGTGCCGGTTCAAGGTCAAGCAACTGCTTGAGCAGGCTGTCGGCTTGGGCACGTATCTCATCGGCATGCTTGCCGACCAACAGTGTGCCGCACAGCCGGTCGAGCAAGCGTGAGGTGCCATGCGTTGTCTCGATAATCGTTTGGCGCTGCGCGGCATCCAGTTGTAACGGGGCTTGCAGCGTGGCGCTCAGCAGCGCGTGGTAGTCGCCGTATTCAGGCGAGCGGGGCAGGTTCATTTCCAGCGTTTGCAGGATGCCCTGGGCTTCGTCGGCAGTGCCAGGGATAGCGAGTGCATGCTGTTGCAACAGTTGCTTGAGGTTGAAGGGGCCGCAGGCCGGGCTGTCACTCATGGCCGGATGGCTGGCGGTTGGGGCCGGGACCACGGTCACGCGGGCGGTGTCGATCAGGCTGTCGCCGGGTTTGTCCCGGACCAGGTTTTTCAAGGCCTCGGCCATGACGTCCCGGTCGTGATCCATGGTTAGCCATCGCTGGTGTTGCATCAGCGCGAGATCGGAGTGCACGAGGTCGCTGAGCGTCACCAGGGCCAGCGGTGTCGACTGGCGCAGCGTTGCGACCCGTGCACGGGCTTCTTCGGGGGTGTCGGGCACTTCCAGATCGTGGCAGCGCAGTAGCTCGGCGAGGCTGAGCAGGCCGCTCTGGTGGACCGGTGTGCCGAGCTGTTCGGCGACATCGAGCAACTGTTCCAGCTGGCCGTCCAGCGGTAGCGCCAGCAAGTCTTCGATGCCGATGTACACCAGCGTGCCCCACGCCGTCTTGCCGCTGAGTTGGCGTGTGGCGGCGTTGAACGCATAGGCGCCGGGTTGCAGGCCTTGCACCGTATCCAGGGCCAGAAACTCGGCTTTGGTGGTGATCGCGTCCAGCAATGCCGCACCGGTCTGCTGCGCCGTCGCCCAGAACGAGCCGGAGTCGAGCTTGAGGTAAGTCCTGTAGCAGGCATATAGATTGAAGTCCTCGTCAATCAGGTTTTCCAGGGCCTCGGCGATCTGGTGCAGGTCCTGGTCCAGCCGCTTGAGGCGGTCGTTCAGGCCGGGCTTGTTGCCGGGTTGATCAAGGGCCTGGCTGATCACCATTAACTGCCCACGATGCCGAGGGGATGGGTAGCCGTAGAACTTCAGTACCTCTTCAGCGGGCAGTTCCAGGTCCAGGCCGTCGTACTGCACCGCCAGGCTGGCCAAGTTCAGGGGCAGGCGCGTGACCTTGGCCCACAGGTTCGGGCGGTTGAGTGCCCTGCGGTACACCTGCAGCCAGCAGCCGAGTGAGGACTGCTGCGGGACTTTTACGGTGGTACGGGCAGATTTCAGCTGATTGAACAGCGCAGTCATCAACTGACGGTCGGCCGCGAGGCGTAGCGCGCGGCCCTGCCGGAATACGTCGAGGGTGGTTTGCATGGGTGTCCCTTCGAGGAGATTGCCTTCCTGGCAATCGAAGCTGTGCATCGTGAGGTGGCAGCAGCCGGTGGGGTATCGCGAAGGTTCCGGGTTATCGGTGGGCGGGTTCCGGGTTGTCGATGGCTTTATTTCTTTACTGCCAACTGAGCTTGAACGGGCCCTACGCTGGCCGGTGAACAGGGCAGTAAAGGATCGCCCTGCAACACAGGTAGTGGCTATGACCGCATTAACCCCCGATTCCGCTTCACCCTGGCAGGCTCGCATTGAGCGCATCTGCACGGTATTTTCCGATGCTCCACGTTTGCGCGCGGTGGCCATACAGCGGGCCCAGGCCTGGCTGGATCGACATTGTGCAACGCTGAACCTGTCGGCCGACACACTGGCTGTCGGTACCCCAGATACGTACACCCGTTTGCCCGATGTGCTGTTGGAACGCCTGGCCAGCGGCCAACCGGTCCTCTACACCGAGGGTTATCACCGAGTGGACAAGCGCGCCCGCGAGAATTATTTGCCCACAGGCCTCGTGTTGGCGCAGGTAGAAGGCATGGTCAATCAGCAGGGGCCGTTTTTGCTGCTGGCCTGGCGAGAGGCGTGGCAAACATGGTGGCAGCGCGAGGTTGTCGGCAAGGCGACGCGCTTCGCGTATCTGGCGGATACCTTGCTGGAGCTGATGTACGACAGCCCTAAACCGGCGGGGATGACTCACCAGCGCTTGCGCGCACTGTTCCCCCGACACCTGGTGCGTGCCAGCCAGATGGTGCGCGGCGCGGCGGTGCAGGTTCGGACCCTGCATGTACGGCGCCAGGACGCGCCCGCCAGCGAGCCTGCGCAGATGCTGCCCTTGCTGGTACTGGGCAGCGAATCACAGGCTTTGTTGCTGTTCAGTCCGGCGACGGGAGTACGCAACCTGGGGCGCCTGGAGGATGCCCTTGGCCTGTTACCGGATGCGCTCAGTGTTCAGACCCTGGAGTGGTTTGCCCTGGAGCCCCTGGATGATCCGTTCACGCTGCTGGCCGCTGCCTGTGCCGACTTGCAGTGTCGCGAGATTGAGGCGATCACGCCCGGCACGGCGCGAACCCCCGGGCAACTGCAGGCGCTGCTGGATCATATCCTCGACCCACGCCGATGGTTCGCCGCCGTACTGACTCCGGCGCAGCAGCGCCTGCAACACGCGCTGCCCCTGTGGCTGAGCCAGGCGGATGATCAAGACATAACGGCCTATACGCAGCACTTGACTGCACTGGCCGTGGCGCAGCGCGAGGCGGCAGGGCGTGATTTTCTGGAAGGCATTGCGCCCATTGAGCGGTTTGCCGCGAACGCCTTGCAGGCCTGTCTGGATGCCGAGCCGAATGCAGCGGGTGTGCGGGTGGATGAGATTACCCTGACATTTACCCGCGTGGCGGGCGCCGGGATGCCGGGGGGATTTGCCGTCGGTGAAATCGAGCACCTGAGCCTGTCCCTGCCGCAACTGGCCCTGGAAAACCTCAGTGGTTTTGCGCATGCCCCCGTAACAATCGCCGTCAAAGGCGGTTCGACGCCGACCACGTTGACTTACGCGCTGCTCAAGGCCTGCGTGACCCAGGTTGATATTGGCCAACGCTACCCGGACCTGCTCAAGCGCACCTTCATCACCGACACCGTCGAGGCGACGCGCCGCGAGCGATTGTTTGCCGCGCAGTTGCGGGCACAGCTGCCGCTGTTGGCCCTGGAGCAAAAAATAAAACGCGAACATGGCCTCACGGCCAGTGGTTATCGGTTGCTTGCGGCTGCGGTGCAGGCGACAACGGCAGCCGCGCTCTGGCCGCTGGCATTCAAGGCCCGGTCGCGTGACGGCGCGGATATAGCGGTGAATATGTACGTCATCGGACCGCGCGATGGGGCAGGCGGACCGCACCTGTTGTACCGACCGCTGCTGCAACCGGCACTGCAGGAGTACACCTCCCAAGAGGCACTGTTCGCCGCGATCAAGGCGCCGGGCCCGTTACAAGACAGCGTGTTGGACTGGATCACCCCGTCGCGCAGGCATGTCTATGCCAATGGCGGCTTCGCTGAACCACATATCGCGCAGATGTTTCAGGGGGACGAATTTACCCCGCCAACCAGACCTGCACCCGTGCAGTTGAGCAAGCAAAGCGTGGCGGGCGACCCGTTGCATCAGGTATTTGTCGGCACAGTGCAGGCGTTGGTGACCCTGGCCGATGCGCAATCGGTCTCCAATGCCCAGGCCCGCTGGGCCACGCTGAAGGCCGGTGGCTGGCTGCTGTTCGGCACACTGTTGCCGCTGGTCACGGGACCGGTGAGCCTGGCCGGCTGGCTGTTTCAGCTGATGGCGAGCGTGCAGCAGGACAGTGCGGTACTGGCCGATGCGGATTCGCCGGACGCGAGCCAGGCAACCGTCGATCTGCTGGTCAATCTGGTGCTGGTTCTGGCGCATCACCTTTCGCCCCACGGTGTATCGGAGCATTCACGCCTTGAACCCGCTGCACCGACCGCCCCCCGCCACGTGATGCCTGCGACCCGAGTATTGATCAATACCCAGCCGAGCGGTTGGTTCAGCGGCACTGACGTGTTGTCGCCTGCGTTACAGGCACGGCTGGAGGGTATGCGCCTGAATCCCGAGGCCGCCAAGGGCACGCTTGAACCCCGCGGGGTGCTCAAGGGCCTGTTTCGTGACGGTGAGCAGTGGCAGGCCGACGTTCGCGGGCGCCGTTACCGCGTGCAAGTGCGCCACGCCAGCGTGCGGGTGGTCAGTGCCGACGGCGAGGCGCTGGGCCCATGGCTCAAGCGCCTGGCGGACGACCGTTGGGACGTCGACCTGCGCCTACGCCTGGCCGGCGGTAACGCCGATGAGGCGATCGCCGAGCGCCAGCGCGCCGATGCAGACAGTGTGCCGGTCCTTATTGCCGAGCTGGCAAGGATCAGGGCGCAGGTGGAGAGCGCCGATCGGGCCATCAACATCGCGCGTGGCTTGATCGACAACCGCGTTGCAAGTGAGGCCCAACGTACGGCTGCGCACGATCGCTTCGTGCAGGAACTCAAGGGCAAACTCAACAACGTGCTGTTGGAAGTCCAGGTGCTCAAGAGCCTACGCGCCAAGGGGCCGCGACGTGGCTACGAAGCCGAATTGTGCTCGACCCTGGAAAACCTGATTCTGACCGAGCAGTTGCTCACTGTGCAGATGCGCACCCAGACGGCCCGCGTGCATGCCGTGCTCGGGCCCGCCCTTGAACGTGCGGAGGCGGTGGACGATGACGCCGTCATGACGGAGGACGAGCGCAAGGATCATCAGGCGATTGTCGACGGCTTGCGCCGCTTGGCCGAGATCAACGCCAACGCCATTCGTTGGCGGGCCATGGAAAACAGACACCTTCAAGAACTGAGCGAGGTGCCACGGTTTGGCCGGGACAAGGCCGAGGCGTTGACCCTGAGTGCCGGTACCCAGCCTTCGGTGTTGGATCTGCAAGCCTTGCAGGTGACCACCTTGTGGGGATTGGCGCTGGACAGTAGTCGCGCAAAGATTGACGACGCTTTTTTCCAGGAACTCAATAAAGTGGTCGAGCGGGTTCGCTGGGCGACCCGGTCCCACGCGTCTTTTGACCAGTTGGCGCAGATCTCTGATTCCGAGCGTATTGAGCTGCTGGAAAGTATCACCCGGGTCTACGCCGAAACCTACGACAGTTTTGAGTTCTGGCGAGAGGTGGAGGCTGAGCATTTCAACGTTGAGTTTATGGAAAAACTCCAGCAACTGCTGACGCGCTTGAACTACGAAGCCGAGTTGCAATTGACCGACCTGCTTTCGGCTGTCCCGACACCGGCCCCCACTCGCGGCAGGGCGCGGCAAAAAATTATCCGTACGCGTAACCAGGACATGCTGGTGGCAACCCTTCGAGAGCCTTCGGCAGACGCGTCGGGTGAGGTGGCCGAGCTCAAGGATGACAAAGAGGTGGTGATTGCCTCGTTCACCCAGGCCGACGATGGTATTTGGGAACAGGTTCAGGTGCCAGTTGCTCGCGTGGTCCCCATGCCGGCACTGAGTCGACTGATGGATCAGGGGCAGACGTTGCTCGGGCAGGTCGAGCCAGCTATCAGCAAGGTGCTCAGGCAGGCGTCGACAGCCAATGAGCCGCAGTCGCTGCAGGACATCCTCGAACATCAGGCCAATACGTTGCGCGAGTGTGCCAGCGCGATCAATCAACGGCTGTTGCACGACGATGTGACCCGGCTGGCTGCGACCCAGCGCGCCCGCGCACAAACCCGCGCGCATGAGCTGACTGCTGCTGCCAGCCGGTTGGCCGAGCAAGGCTTGCAGGCACGGGTCAATGCCCTCAAGGCGCGTCCGCCCACGCAGGCGGGGATCGATTTCTTGTCGGGCCATGATGAAGTGCGAATTTATCGGATGCAGGACCGGGTCGCCCTAAAGGGTAAGCGCAATGATTTTCTGCAGGTCTACGGAGTGTTCGATGCAAATGACCACCAGACCTTGTGCTACGCGCACTTTCACTATGAAACGGCACAGGCGTTCAACGACCACTTCACTGCCGCCCATCTCAAAACGCCAGAGCAACACCGCCTGGGCAAGCAAGCCCAGGCCCAGGTCCAGGCGCAGGCCTTTGCCCGTATCCAGGCCGGCCAGAGCGGTCGTGCTCAACCGACCTTTGCCATTCATCGAAGTGAAATCAACCTGCGCATGGCCAGGCGATTGTTCTTCGACGCACCGCAGTGGACGGGGCGGTGGTGAGGGTGGCCTGGCGGCTGGATCAATGACGCTGCACCATAGCTGTGCAATACTCGGCGCCCTTAAATTGGCGAGAATTCCTACGCAAACCAGGTAATGCCTCTCCGCAAAAGCGGCCTTTACCGAGAGTTCTCGCTGAATCTTGCCCGTTATAGAGTGAAAAACCCTGGGTTGGGCTTTTTATACTGCACCCCCGCTGAACTGGCCTGGCCAGACGGGTTGGCCCATGAGGCCGGCCCGGTGTGAGGGCGTCATGGCAGACCCGCCGTGGCGTCGAGCACGCGGTGGCTCAATCCAATAACAAGACGAGGTTGTACCCCTATGCCAGTTGGCAACCACCTGCCCCATGGCGAGACCGCTCAAGGCGGCCCGCTGAAACGTGAACTGGGTGAACGGCATATTCGCCTGATGGCCCTCGGTGCCTGCATCGGTGTCGGCCTGTTCCTTGGCTCGGCCAAGGCCATTGAAATGGCCGGCCCGGCGATCATGCTGTCCTACATCATTGGCGGCCTGGCGATCCTGGTAATCATGCGCGCCCTCGGTGAAATGGCGGTACACAACCCCGTCGCCGGTTCGTTCAGCCGTTACGCCCAGGATTACCTCGGCCCGTTGGCGGGCTTTCTCACCGGCTGGAACTACTGGTTCCTGTGGCTGGTGACCTGCGTCGCGGAAATCACCGCCGTGGCCGTGTATATGGGCGTGTGGTTCCCCGACACGCCGCGCTGGATCTGGGCCCTGGCGGCCTTGATCAGCATGGGCAGCATCAACTTGATCGCGGTCAAGGCCTTCGGTGAGTTCGAGTTCTGGTTTGCGCTGATCAAGATCGTCACCATCATTGCGATGGTGATCGGCGGCGTCGGCATCATTGCATTCGGCTTTGGCAACGACGGCGTGGCGCTGGGTATCTCCAACCTGTGGGCCCACGGCGGCTTTATGCCCAACGGCATACAGGGCGTGTTGATGTCCCTGCAAATGGTGATGTTCGCCTACCTGGGAGTGGAGATGATCGGCCTCACAGCCGGTGAAGCGAAGAACCCGCAGAAGACTATTCCGAGTGCGATCGGCTCGGTGTTCTGGCGCATCCTGCTGTTCTACGTGGGTGCGTTGTTCGTGATCCTGTCGATCTACCCGTGGAATGAAATCGGCACCCAGGGCAGCCCGTTTGTGATGACCTTCGAGCGCCTGGGCATCAAGACCGCCGCCGGTATCATCAACTTTGTGGTGATCACGGCGGCGCTGTCGTCCTGCAACGGCGGCATCTTCAGTACCGGGCGCATGCTCTACAGCCTGGCACAGAACGGTCAGGCACCGGCCACGTTTGCCAAGACCTCCAGCAACGGCGTGCCGCGCAAGGCACTGCTGCTGTCGATCTTCGCGTTGCTGCTGGGGGTATTGCTCAACTACTTGGTGCCGGAGAAAGTCTTCGTCTGGGTGACGTCCATCGCCACCTTCGGCGCGATCTGGACCTGGCTGATGATCCTGTTGGCCCAGCTCAAGTTCCGCAAAGGCCTGAGCCCGGCAGAACAGGCCGGGCTCAAGTACCGCATGTGGCTATACCCGATCAGTTCCTACCTGGCGTTGGCGTTCCTGTTGCTGGTAGTCGGCCTGATGGCGTACTTCCCGGACACCCGCGTGGCGCTGTATGTGGGGCCGGTGTTCCTGGTGCTGCTGACGGTGCTGTTTTACGTGTTCAAGTTGCAACCGACCCAGGTTGCTCAGGGCACCGTGCGCTCGGTGTGATGTAAACTTTAGGCTGCCTGTCTCACAGGCAGCCTAGATCACCTCAAGCGTGGCGCAAGGCGTGAAGTGCCGCTTGAGTCAGTTGGTCGATCAGTCGATTACGCTCCTCTGTTTCCTTGTCGAGCAGTGCTTGCAGCTTGTCCAGATGCTCTTCGGAGCGCTTGTCCGGAACCTCTTTTTGCAATTGCCCGATCTTGTAGCGGGTTGCATTCTTGATGGTTAAGAAGGGGTCGGGAAAACGACGCTCCAGGTAGTCGATCCAGAAGTCGCGTGTCCTGTACGAATTTGCCAGCCCCACAGACCCCTCCAGCCCCAACAGCATTTGCCTTGCATCCTGCACGTCTTTTTCGACCACGCCATAGCCGTGCACCGTGTACAGCATCTGGTCGATTTGAACCGGCAGGTTGAACTCTTCGCGCAGCCTTACCCGATAAAACAAGACTATTTCGGCCGGGTCCGGCGAACGGTTGTCGGCCGTCAATCGAGTGATCTGGTTCTCTGCGAACTGATCCAGCTGCTCCAGGTAGTACACCTGTTTGGCCAGGCCGAGCAGTTCCTGATCGATGCGATTTTCGCCGTAACGCGCGAGGGTTTGGTGGATTCGGTGCATGAGTTCCATGTTGCTGAATAGCAGCATCGCACCGTCGCCACAGGTGCCCGCTGCGCTGGTGTTGAGGAAGACTTTTTCGCGCAGCTCAGTGGATTCGCCCAGACCATTGAGTAACCTCCAGACTCGGCGCGTCAGCGTGGTTTGTGTTGAGCCTCCCTGCAGGTAATCGTGGGACTGTGCCAGATCTGCCAGCACCCTGAACACGTCATCAGGTCGCGCGCCCTCCTGATTCAGCAGATGGGCCCACAGGTCAGTTGCCGGGGCGTGCTGCGTTTTGTTGAGGGCGCTGAGCCAGGGGCCGATGTTGCGTTCGGCCGGCAGCACGTGGGCGATGCCGGGAAAGGCGCCAGCCATGAAGATATTGGTGTCGATGATGTATTGCGTAATGCGTTGCCGGGTTTGTGCGGACAGGGGGTTGTCATGCAGGTACGTATTGCGATTGCGGATGGTGCCGCTGGGGTGGGTAAAGACTTGTTCAGGAATGGTGGTGAGTTGGTTTTCCTGCAAGTACAACCCGATCAAAGTCCCATGCTGCGCGGCGCCCATGGGCCATTGATGGAGGTTGGTGGCTCTGAGGTTCAAGGTCGAGAGCTGGGTCATCGGGGTAATGTCCGGCAGGACCCCCAGGAGGTTGCCGCTCAGGTCAAGGGTACGCAGGTTCACCAGGGTTTCGAGGCGGCTGGCGGACTCTGCGGTTAAACGAAGTCTGTTGGCTTGCAGGTCTAGGTAGGTGAGTTGCCTCATGTCGGTGATAGAGGTTGGCAGGTCCGTCAACTGGCAGTCGATTTCCAGTGCTTGTAGCCCAGGGAAGAGGGCGAGGAAGGCATCGCCTGAGGTTGGGAACGCATTCGCGGCGATATTCAGGTACTCGATGTGTGCGAAGCCGGTGAACCCTGTGGCAAAGGCCGCCATGGGCAGGTCGATGTCGTCCAGTCGCAGTGTCAGTGAATGGGCATCAATCAAGCCCGCGACATAATGCCGGGGTGGCTCTTCACGTCGCCACGCCCGGCGCAGTTGGTTGGCGATAGAGCGGCGCTGGCCCAGGTTAAGGCCCAAGGGGTCTGTCTGGGCGTCGTCGATCGGGCGTGGGGTATCGCTCCAGCGGGTCAGTTCAGTGTCCATAAAACTGAACTCGGCCTGGCGCCGGTCCAGCTCGATCAGGGCGGCGGGTTCATCCAGGTTGAGCTGGCGGATAAAGTGGCGGGCATTGTCATTGTCGAACCGTGGATACAGTTCCTGGACACGGTTCATCAGGTTCGGTGCCCGATTACCGGCAAACGGCCAGAACCGGCTCCAGATGGGGTACACGAGAAACGAGCGATCCAGGCCCATGGCCGGTTGCAGCCAGGGTTGCAGGTGGGGAATGTCCAGCAGGCCTTTGATTTCTACGCGCCGGGCCAGCGCCAATTGGGCGATCTGTTCCTGGAGGGGCGTAAGGTCAAATTCATCGTTAATGCCCAGCGAGTTCCGTTCAGGACCACTCAAGGTCTGGACGATGGCCGCCAGCAAGTTGCTGCCACTGGCGGCGATTGCGGTTTCTGCGGCGTCGTAGGCCTGGTACCCCCGGTGCGTCTTGACCAGCACTTTGCGCAACGTCCCGGCCGGGTTCCCGGCGCTTTCGATACTGGGGCCGTTGAAGGACCGCTCGCGTACCTCGACACGCAGGTTGACGGGCCAGCCGGGCACTTTACCGAGCAGGTGCAGGGTGATCTTGTCGCTGTCGGGGTTGATCAGGTTGTCCAGGTACAACCCTTCGAAGGCACGGTTCAGGCGCAGTTCATGGGCGGTCAACCTGGCCTGTTCGCCGAGGCGCAGGCTGACCTTGCCCTGTTCGTGCAGCTGCTTGAGTTCGCGCCGGGTAGCGTGGCCGAGGATGGCCTCGATGGCGCGGTTGGGTAAGTCGGCATGTTCGGCCTTGAACCGTTCCAGCAGCCCATCGGGTTGGCGGTGCTCACTCTCCCGATAAAGTGAATCGAACAGACTGTTGGTTTCCTTCTGCGCGAACTCGACGATTTTTTTCACCAGTTTGAACAGCCGTTCTTGCGGGGTGGCGGGCAGTTCGCCAAGCAGAGCGGTGATCAATCCATCGTTGCGGGTCAGTTCGTTCAGTAGCTGGGCGCCCTTGTACTGTTGGTCAGTGAGGGTGATGGTTTCAACGTTCGACGCTCCGTTGTCCGGGTATTGATAGCGCACCTGACCATCGGTGCCAGTGATGTGCAGACGGTGGCTGTCCGGCCAACCCGGCATCGAGGAAATCACCAGCAGTTGCAGGTCCGGGTTTGCCTCCTGGGTGTTCGGGTTCGCCTGCAGTGCGTTGATAAAGTATTGAATCTGTTGCTCGATCCTGAAGCGCTTGCAGGTATCGGCCAGCAGCGGCGGTGGCGGATGGCCGGTGCGGTGAACCTGGCGCAATACGTGGTCTGGCGTGTCGGTCAGGGCGAGGATTTGATTGGCTCGCGGCTGGGTGAACGCATAGTCCCGGTGGCCCAGGCGGCTGAACAACTGGTGGGTGTCCCAGGTCATGGGGTTCTCGCTGGCGAGTCGCCAGGCACCGTGGCCGTTGTGTTCCAGCAGCGGGGTGTCGACGCCGATCTTGCTCGGGTGCTTGAGCCGCCATTTGAAGCGGGTTTTATCGAAGACAATGGGGTAAAGGCTGCCGGACAGCGGCAGGTAGTCCTTGCCCTCGACCGTGAAGATCCCATCGGCCCTGGGCTTGAGGGCCGGTGACAGCATCAGGTGGTGTTCGTACTGCACCAGCGAGCCGTTGACCAGGCTGACAAACCCTTCGGGGTTGCGACGTGCACTCATGTTATCGCCCAGGGTTTTACGCAGGCCCTTGGCGTCGGTGACGCTGTTCATGCCCAGCAGTGTGCGTTCGTGGGGGTGGAGTACTGAAGCGATGGCCAGGTAGAAGCTGTCCTGTGCCGGCGAAACAGGGATTTCACTGTCGTTACGGATATCGTAGCCGCGGTAGCGACCGCCGTGGTGCAAGCGAAGATTCACGGTGTTGTCGTCCAACCCACTGGGCACGAAGGTCTCGCCCAGGGTGATATCAGTCACCACAAAGGGACGCTTGAGGGTGTCGCGGATCAGCGCACCGGCAAACTCCCGGGCCCACAGATCGGTATCGGCATTGAAGTCGCGTGGGTGGTAGAGGCTGTCGATCACGGCGTCGATGCGTAGCGCGGTGCGGTGGTGGCTGATCACTTCAGCGAAGGCCACCGGCAGTGTGCCGCCGCTGAGAAAGGCCGCCTGCTCACGGGGGCTCAACGGGTGTTCGACGAGAATCCGGTCCAGGGCAGCGGCAGTTAACGGCGGGTTCAGCTCACGCAGTTTTTTCAGTAAGGGCGTGACGGTGATCAGGGCAGGGGACACCTTGACCGGCAGGAATCGCCTGACCTGCATGGCCGTGGCGGGATCGCCTTTCTCAAAACCCCAGTAATCGAACAGTGCTGAAAACAGGGCGTGTTGCTCGGTGTTTGCCAACGCTGCGACCTGCTCACGTACCGCGCTGATGCGAGCATCTTCGCTGGCGTTGGGTTGGCCTTCTTTGCCAAGCGTCGAACCGGGCGGTTGCTGGCGGATGATCCGTTGCAGCCACTGCCCGTCGCCTTCGTCATTGAGGCCTGTGTAGCTGCCGTCGTCGCGACGTTTGAGGTTGATGGCGTGCGGCCTGGGCGGCGGTTGTTCGGTTTTGCCATAGGTCTCGATCAGTACGCCCTGTGCGTCATGGATGTGCAACAGGCTGTCGGTCGGCCAGCCGCTCAGCTGGGTCAGCAGGCAAAAGACCGTGCCGTCGGCGTGCGCAGGCAGGTGTCCGGTATGGGCAAAGGTCGTGATGATCTGCCGGATCACCCGGTCGACCTGCAAACGCCGCACGCCTTCGATCAGGTTCAGTGGCGCCGCTTCGCCGCGCCAGACCTTGTCCAGGGTGGTGCGTGTGGTGGCGGTGCTGCGCAGCATCTGTTCGAGGTCGGCTGGCGGGACGGTCGAAGACCCGTTGGGCAGCATGCGTTGCAGCAACTCGTGGTTGGACATGACATGGGCGTTGTGCAGGTCGAAGATCCACGCCTGGATCGCCGGGTCGAAAATAATCGGCGGGGTGTAGCTGTCCTTGCCGTTGGTGAGCACATAACGTTTATGCACCTCGTCGAAGCGGACTTCGGCCAGTACATCCAACTCGCCCTCACGCAGCTTGGCGTAGTGCCGGGCCCGGTACGTGTAAATACCCAGTGCGTTGGGGGTGATACCGTTGACCAAACGCTGATTGTCATGGGCGTACGGCCGGGCATCGGCTTTCCAGAGGCCGTGGCTGCCGTCGGGGCGTGTGATTTTCTGCGGGTTGCCGAGTTTTTCCAGGTACGCGTGCATGCGTTGGCGGTGCACCTTGCCAGCGGTCGAGATCAACCTGCCGCTGACCGCAAGGTCGGCTACATCGGCCAGGGCCGAGGCAAACCCGCTGGCCTCACCCTTGCCCAGTTCGTTGATGCCTTGGGCGGCGCTGTAGGTCAGGCTGCCCATCATCGCCAGTTGCATGACCCGGTTCATTCCAGTAACGCCGCCGGGCAGTGGTGTGAGTAGCAGTTGCAGCACCTCGCCGGCAATCGCTGCCGCCGCGTCCTTGAGGGCTTGCCAGTCTTTTTCCGAACGGATTTGTGCCAGTGCGTCCAGGTCTGTCTGGAAGCGCTGCATCTGGCGGGCGGCATAGGCTTGTACCAGGGTGAGTTCGCGGCCGGATTTTATGTCGGTATTGAAGCGGATGTTTTCGAGGGTCTTTTTCGGGAAGGCCTTGTGGAAGGCGTCATACAGGTAGCCAGCCAACGCGTTGAGGCCTTTGGGGCGTTGCTCTTTGTCGAGCAGGGACTTGAACACCGAGAGACCCAGCAATGGCAGTTGCCTGGAAAACCAACCCAGGTCTTTTTGATCGTGGCTCCTGAGCAATTGCTGGCGAAGCGCACGTTCTGCCGTCTGTGCATCATTGTGGTACTGCAGGGCCCCGTCAGGGCGGGCGGGGAAATAGGACAACACGCCAAGGCTGGCCACGCGGATCAGCAGCAGGGGCACCGGTAGGGTGGTGTCCCACGGCACGAACGGCACCGAGATGATGGGAGTGACACCGGAGTTCAGGTTCAGGGTGTCGAAGGGCAACTGTGGGCCGGAGCCTTCGAGGGCGGCGTGCAGCCGGTTGTAGTACTCCAGCGTCACGCCGCTGGTGGCACGGTTGCGGTAGGCGTCGATCAAGTCAAACAACAGGCTGGCTTTGGCTGACGCCATGAATAACCGGTGCAGCGGGCCGTTTGCGGCCATGGCGGCGCGGGTTTTATCGCGCAATTGGCGACCCAGGTCCAGCTCACGAGCCGCCTTGATAAACGTGGCGGCGTCGAGGCTTCGGTCATTGTCCGGGCCGACAATGTAGCTGGCCTCCACCTGGCTGAACCCCGAATCCCCGGGGATAGCATGGGTGAAACCGAAATTGAGGCAAGCGGCTTCCCACAGCGACATCTGTTTCAGGTGTTCGATGTAGTGAAAGTCGTACTGGGCCCGTCGCGTGCGCTGCCTGGACACATAGCCCACCGGGGCAAGTGACTGTGGCGGGTCCCAGGGGAAGCCCTGTTCGCGTTTTTCCTTGTACAGGGTGAACAGGCTGTAGTGCTCGGGATCGCGCCCGCCGATTTTTGCGCGTAGTTGCGCAAGGCCCTGTGTTTTGAAGTCTTGCGTGAGCGCTTGTTGGGCGGTTTCGAGGGCGAGCAGGGCGTTCAACGCATCGCGTTGCAGGGCGAGGTAGCGGGTTTTTTCCGCTGGACTCAAGCTGCTCAAGGCTTGAATCACGTTGTGCTGGATCTGCTCAAGGGCTTGTTGGCGTGCCCAGGACGTGCTGGATTGCAGGTTCCCGGATAAACCATTGAGCAGTTGATACGTCGACATAAACCATGACCTTTCACAATGAGTGGAAGGTCATGGAAGCACCGCCGAAGGTGCCGTCGGGGTTAACTATGTAATGACGGCACGGGCGCGGCGCTCTTGCAGTGACGTGTCCAGGCGCTTGTTGAACTCCAGCCAGGCCGCCAGCAGCCCCATCAGTACCACGCCCATTGTTGCGCTGAACAACTGCATGGCCAGCGCGTCGCCCGCCAGGGCATTGAGCATGTCCGCCAACGGCGCCAGCAGCACGCCCAGGCAGAATACTTCCAGTGAGTAACGGCCCATGCGACAGCTTTGTTGCGCCAGCCAGTGGCGGGTCCAGCCCACGCTGGGCAAGAGTTTGGCGGTGACATAGGCCAGGGCCAGGAAGTGCAGCAGGCGTACGGGTGACAGGTCGGTCTTGCTGATGGGGTACAGCAGGTCGCTGAGCGCCGAGGGCATCCACGCGTCATGCACCTCGGGCCAGCGCCAGGAAATCGTGATGATCCCGGCCATGACCGAGTAGGCCGCCGCCGCGACGAACAATGGCTGCCTGAGCAAGCCACGTGTCTCGACAGGACGTGGTTGACGGGCATGAATCGCCGCTGCGCCGCCCAGCACAAACAACAATTGCCAGGTGACGGGGTTGAAATACCACACGCCGTCGGCAATCGCCCGCAGGTTCCAGCCCATCCACGGCGCCAGCAGGTACACGGTCAACGAAACGCCCACCACCGCCCAAGTCTTGCGCAGCAGCAACGGCAACACCAGCGGCAAACCGCCCAACAGCACGATGTACAGCGGCAGCGGGTCCATCAGGTTGGGCTTGAAGCGCAGCAGCAATTCATCGGTGAGTGCCTGTTGCGGGTGTGTGACGAAGTGCGTCAGGCCCATCTCTTCAACCAGGTCGCGGGTTTCCACATGGCTGTTGGCGAAGAACACGATGCCCATCAGCATCGCCAGCAGGAATATATGCACCACGTACAGCACCCAGGCGCGCCGCAGGATTTTCAGCGAGGCAATCCAGTAGCCGTCGCGTTGCAGGATCTTGCCGTAGGCGAGCACGGCGGCATAACCGGCGAGAAATACAAACACCTCCGCCGCATCGCTGAAACCGATGTTGCGCAGGGTGATCTGGCCGAGGGGGTTGTGGGGGACGTGATCCCAGAAAATGAAGATCAACGCCAGGCCCCGAAAAAAATCGATGCGTGGGTCGCGTCCGTTCAGCATGGCAGCGGGCTCTTGTACGAAAGGTTTAGTAAGGACAGGCGAACGCGGGTGTTGTCGTACGCCGCACGTCGGGCGGGCGCAGGTTGGCGGTATTTGTAAGCAATTGCAAAGGTTGGGTATTACTGAATGTCTCTAGACATCCAGGATAACCAACGTGCCATGGCTGCCTGCAAGCACGGCATGGGCGGTGCCGGCTTCCATCAGGTACATCTGGCCGGCGCCGACCTGGATCGGTTCGCCGCCCAGTGACAAGTGCAGACACCCACTGATCACCAACAACCCTTCGTTGTAATCATGGGTTTCCTCCTCATACGCCTGCTCATCCATGCGCAGCACCTTGACCCGCGCCGGGCCAACCTGGCCCAGGCGCGTTGATTTCCAAGTATCGGGCAGTTGCTCGGCGATGGCGGCGAAATCCAGTAACGGCATGTGAATCTCCTTGTTTCAGCGATGCCGTCGGTGGTCCGGTTCAGCAGGTAGGGTTTGTTTATTTATCAGGCGGCAGCCACTTCATGGGGTTCAAAACTATCCGCCCGTGCCATCTGCCACATACGCGAATAGAACTCGCCATTCACCTCGCCGGTGAGCAATTCGCCGGGTTTGAGGAACACGTGCAATTGCGAGAACAGCTTGATCTCGGTGGCGGACATACGCCGTACCAGATGCTTGGCCGACAGTTGTGAAGGGTGATCCAGGCCCGCCGCAGCCAGCATCTCGGCCAGGGCCTTGAGGGTGTTGCGATGGAAGTTGAACACACGCTGGGCTTTGTCCGGCACTACCAGGGCGCGTTGGCGCAGTGGGTCTTGGGTCGCGACGCCGGTCGGGCATTTGTTGGTGTGGCATGACTGCGACTGAATACAGCCAATCGCAAACATAAAGCCCCGCGCCGAGTTGGCCCAGTCGGCGCCGATGGCCAGCACGCTGGCAATGTCGAACGCACTGACGATCTTGCCGCTGGCGCCGAGCTTGATCTTGTCGCGCAGGTTCAGGCCCACCAGGGTGTTGTGCACAAACAGCAGGCCTTCGCGCAGTGGCACGCCGATATGGTCGGTAAACTCCACGGGCGCAGCGCCGGTGCCGCCTTCCTTGCCGTCCACCACGATAAAGTCCGGGAGGATGCCGGTTTCGAGCATGGCCTTGGCGATGCCCATGAATTCCCAAGGGTGACCCAGGCAAAACTTGAAACCCACGGGTTTACCGCCGGACAGTTCGCGCAGTTGGGCAATGAACTGCATCAATTCGATTGGCGTAGAAAACGCGCTGTGGCGTGACGGCGAGATGCAGTCCTCGCCCATCAGGATGCCGCGGGTTTCAGCGATTTCCTGGGTGACCTTATGCTTGGGCAAAATACCGCCATGGCCGGGTTTGGCTCCCTGGCTCATCTTGATTTCGATCATGCGCACTTGCGGGTTCTGCGCCTGCACGGCGAAACGTTCCGGGTCGAAGCGGCCGTCGCTGGTGCGGCAGCCGAAGTAGCCGCTGCCCAGCTCCCAGGTCAGGTCGCCGCCGTTTTCGCGGTGGTAGGGGCTGATGCTGCCTTCGCCGGTGTCGTGGGCGAAGTTGCCCAGTTTGGCGCCCTGGTTGAGTGCGCGAATCGCGTTGGCGCTCAACGAGCCAAAACTCATCGCCGAGATATTGAACACCGATGCCGAGTACGGCTGCGTGCATTGCGGGCCGCCGACCATCACACGAAATGCGCTAGGGTCACTGAGCGGCGCCGGGCGCATGGAGTGGCCGATGAATTCGAAGCCCGACTGGTACACGTCAATCAGGGTGCCGAAGGGTTTGTCGGCGGTTTCATTCTTGGCGCGCGAATAGACCAGTGAACGCTGGGCCCGGGAGAAGGGCAGGGCGTCGCTGTCGGACTCCAGCAGGTACTGGCGGATTTCCGGGCGGATGGCTTCCACCAGATAACGGATATTGCCCAGGATCGGGTAGTTGCGGCGCACGGCGTGCGGGCTTTGCAGCAGGTCGAAAATACCGATCAGACTCAATACGCCCGTGACCAGGGTGATCGGCCACAGCCATTCGTGCTCGATGAAGGGGAGGCTGGCGAGGGTGAAAATGACGCACACGGCAAAGAAGGCGTAACGGCTTAATAACGACAGGCTCATACGGTTTTCCTTGGTTCGGACTCATCGGCTAGGCGTTTTGCGCCTGTAGAAAGATCGAGAACAGCTCTGACTGGGATTTGATCCCTAGCTTGCTGTAGATGTGTTTCTTATGGACTTTCACGGTTTCAACAGAGATTTCCAGCTTACGAGCGATTTCCTTGCTGGAGCAACCGCTGAGCATCAAGCGGCCCACATCCAGCTCGCGGACGGTGAGTTGCGCACCCCAGTCATCAGTCTGGATCGGTTGCGGCGTACTGACCTGGCTGAGTTCATACGGCAGACGCTGGCGCAGCAAGCTCACCACCCAAGGTTGAATCAGCGACAGCAGAGCGATCTGCTGCGGGTCAAAGCGTTGCTTCGATCCCAGCGACAGGCACAGGGTACGCCCATCCGGCAGGTGGCAATTAAATTGGATTTCATCGGCGACCACGTTCAGGCGGAAATAGCGCTGGTAGTACTCGGTGAGTTCGAAGTGCTCCGGCGCGACTTCGGCCAGGCGCAAAAGCCCGGTGCGCGCGTGTTCGCGGCTAGCGATGTAGAAGGGGTCTAGCAGGTACAGGCCGTTGAGGTAGTCCTGGAACAGGTGGTCCGGCGTGCCGTCGGCCCCTGGGCATTCGGCGAACACCAGCGGGCGGTGTTCGCTGCTGAACAACAGTGCCACCCAACTGTCGGACGGCACGTACTGGTCCAGCAATCGGACAAGCTGGGTCCAGAAGTTTGGCTGGTCCAGCGCGTCTATCATTTGCCCCACCGCACGGTGCCAGGCGATGTCTTGCAGCGACATGGTCATTGATCTACCCCTATCGGGTTACCCCCGCCGCGTGATTCCCTGGTGGGTTGAGGCTGCGCATACTGCGGCACAGCTAAAGAACAAGGAATACCCATGAAGGTCGAATTTGCCCAGTTGGCCGGTCGTGATAACGATACAGCTTACAACCTTGAGCGCGCCTTGGCGTCAATTGCTGCCTGCGCCGACGATACGCAACTGATCGTATTCCCGGAAACCCATCTGACGGGGTTCCCGACATCCGAGACCGTCGCGGCCATCGCCGAGCCGCTGGATGGCCCCGCCGTGCAGGCGATTATCCAGGCAGCTCGTGCACGCGACGTCGCTGTGGTCATCGGCATCGCCGAAAATGATGGCGGCCAGTTCTATAACGCCACCTTGTTGATCACTTCCGAAGGCATTGCCCTGAAGTACCGCAAGACCCACTTGTGGCCTTTGGAGCGAGGCGTATTCAACCCGGGTGACCGTTACCCTACCTGCATGTGGAACGGTCTGCGCGTAGGCCTGTTGATCTGCTACGACATCGAGTTCCCTGAAACTGCTCGCGCCCTGGCGCAGTTGGGTGCCGAGTTGCTGATTGTCACCAACGGCAACATGGACCCCTACGGTCCAACCCACCGCACCGCGATCATGGCCCGAGCCCAGGAAAACCAGGCGTTCGCGCTGATGGTCAACCGGGTGGAAGCGGGCGATGGCGACCTGGTGTTCGCCGGCGGCAGTGCATTGGTGGACCCGTTTGGCACGCTGCTGTTTGAAGCGGGGCGTGAGGAGGGGCAATTCGCGGTTGAGCTGGATCTCGACCGACTGGCAGCGGCGCGCAAGGACTACCGCTACCTGGATGACCAGCGCATGAAATTGCCGGGTGAGGTGATTGAGCACAGCGATGGGACGCGCGAGCTGTTGATCCCACAACACTGATCTCCCTTTGTGCATCGGACCATTGTGGCGAGCGGGCTTGTCCCGCGTTGGGCTGCCCAGCAGCCCCAGTGACATTCACCGCATTTTTCCGAGCAGATCTCAGGGGCAGGTTTTGGGGGCCGCTTCGCAGCCCAACGCGGGACAAGCCCGCTCGCCACACGAAACAGACTTGATCATAAGAAAAATGACATTCGCAACACCGACTTCAGTTCTGCCATAAATCTAATAATTGCGCGGAGAATCACCCATGGCTCGTTTGCAACGCACCCTGTCATTAGGGTCGGTGGTGCTGTTTGGCATCGCCTATATGACGCCGATCATCGTGCTCGGCACCTTCGGCATCCTGGCGCAATCCACTGCGGGCATGGTCCCCGCCGCTTACCTGGCCGCCCTGGTGGCGATGTTTTTCACCGCCATGAGCTACGGGCGAATGGCCTCGGCGTTTCCGGTGGCCGGTTCCGCCTACAGCTATGTGCGCAAGGCCATCAGCCCCAAGCTGGGCTTTATCGCCGGTTGGGCGGTGTTGCTCGACTATTTGTTCCTGCCCATGGCCATCTGGCTGATCGGGGCGGCGTACCTCAATTCGGCGTTCCCGGCGGTGCCGCAGTGGATCTGGGTGCTGGCCTTTATCGGCATCACCAGCGCCATCAACATCGTCGGCCTCAAGCTGGCCAACGGCATCAATGCGTTGCTGATGCTCGTGCAATTTCTGGTGTTGATTGCGTTTGTGGCGCTGTGCATTCACTACATCGGTGGTGACGCAAGCAAGCCGCTGTGGACCATCGCCCCCTTCTTCAATGGCCAGATGCACATGCCGTTGATCATGAGCGGCGCGGCCATCGCCTGCTACTCGTTCCTGGGCTTTGACGCGGTGAGTACGCTGACCGAAGAAACCCGCGACCCACGCCGCACCATCCCACGGGCGATCATGTTGATTACCTTGATTGGCGGCCTGATCTTCGTGGCGGTGTCCTACTTTGTGCAGGTGGCCCATCCGTCGTTCGAATTCGCCAATGTGGATTCGGCGGCGTATGAAATCGCGCGCAATATCGGTGGCGACCTGTTTGTGTCGATCTTCCTGATCGGATTGATTGTCGGCCAGTTCGCCTCGGGGCTGTCGGCCCAGGCCAGTGGTTCGCGCTTGCTGTTCGCCATGGGCCGTGACGGTGTGTTGCCCAAGTCGTTCTTCGGTGCCTTGCATGCGCGCTTCGGCACGCCGGTCAACAGCATCCTGTTGTGTGCGGTGGTGGCGCTGCTGGCGTTGAAGCTGGACGTGACCACTTCCACCTCGTTCATCAACTTCGGTGCATTCCTGGCGTTCAGTCTGGTCAACCTGTCGGTGATTTTCCACTACTGGATTGGCGCCAAGCAGAGAGGCCTGCGCGAGTTGATCCTGTTTCTGGTGTTCCCGTTCATTGGCCTGCTGGCGGACCTGTGGTTGATGGTCAGCCTCGATCATCTGGCGATCTACCTGGGCCTGGTGTGGTTGGCGATCGGCCTGGTTTACCTGGGCGTGCTGACTCGCGGGTTCTCACAGCAGCCACCGGAGATGGACTTCCAGGAAGCCGCATAGAAGCGACGGGCCTATTCTTATTGCAATCGGTTCTCGTTTGGGTGCATGATTTGTGTTACTGTATAACACATCAAATGCACCCAGACGCCCCGGAGGCCTTATGAAAGCTGGTATCCATCCCGACTACCGCACCGTGCTGTTCCACGATACTGCCGCCGACGTGTTCTTCCTGATCGGCTCCACCGCCGACAGCGACCGCACCCATAAACACAGCGACGGCAACACTTACCCGTACATCCCGCTGGACGTTTCCAGCGCTTCGCACCCGATCTACACCGGCCAACAGCGCAAGACCCAGGCCGAAGGCCGAATTGCCGGCTTCAACAAGCGTTTCGCTTCGTTCGGTTCGAGTCCGAAAAAAGCTGACGCGTGAGGTTTACAGCTTTCACCTCGAAGGCCGCTCCGGTATTTGGAGCGGCTTTTTTGCTTCGGTGCTGACCGTTTGTCGCTACATCCCTGAGCGTGCTCAATGACCCGTTGAATATCCTGGGAACCCGTGTAGAGTTCGGCGTTAACGAATAACGTTAAGCATTAAGCGATGATCAGAAGCTTCAAATGTGCGGATACCAAAACCCTTTTTGAAACCGGTCGAACCCGGCGCTGGTCTGCCATCGTGTCGGTGATTGAACGAAAGCTCAGCATGCTCGATGCGGCCATTGATCTTGCCGACTTGCGCTCGCCACCTGGGAACAGGCTGGAAGCACTGTACGGTGACAGAGAGGGGCAGCACAGCATCCGAATCAATGGTCAATTCCGGATCTGTTTCATTTGGGGACCTAACGGTCCGCAAAACGTTGAAATTGTGGATTACCACTGAGGTGAATCATGTTTAAAAACGGCATGCGTCCCGTACACCCTGGAGAGATTCTCAAGGAAGAGTACTTGGAGCCGTTGGGCCTTACGGCTGCAGCCCTTGCGCGGGCGCTGCATGTCTCCGCGCCCACGGTGAATGACATTGTGCTGATGCGCCGTAGCATCAGTGCTGATGTGGCGCTTCGCTTGGCCGCTGCGTTGGAAACATCCGCGCAGTTTTGGCTTAACCTGCAGACTGCTTATGATTTGCGTACGGTGGAAATTGCCAAGGGCGCTCAGATATCCAAGGAAGTGGAGAAAGTCGCGCATTGCGCCTGATGTTCGACTTCTTCAAACCCGGCGAGAGTGCCGGGTTTTTATTGGCGGTTGAAAAGGGGTGATACTGAAAGGCCATCATTTTCTGAAAAATCTACTAAGCTACTCAGTAACAGGCAAGTCAGTAATCGCCAGGAAGGCAGACCCAGACCATAAGGACCGCACACCGACGATCCGAGGTGTCCCATGGGAGAGTCAGTCACTTTCACCGATGCCGAACGTGCCGTGGTGCTGCTGATCGACGCTCACCCGGACGTCCTCCACAGCCTCACCCAACTCTTGCGGCTGGAACCCTTCGATCTGCACAGCGCCACCTGCGCTGCGGATGCCCTGGCCATTCTCGCCAGCCAACCCGTCGACCTGGTGATGAGTGCCGCACGCCTGCCCGACATGGACGGCGCCTCGTTGCTGGCGCATATCCATCAACACTACCCTCACACCGTGCGCATTCTGCTGACTGGCGAGACTGATTTGACCCTGATCGTCAAAGCCATCAACGAAGGCGAAATCTACCGCTACCTGAGCAAACCCTGGAAAGACGAAGAATTGCTGCTGGCATTGCGCCAATCCCTGGCCCATCAGCATTCCGAGCTGGAACGGCTGCGCCTCGAACAACTGATCCAGCAGCAGAACGATGAACTCAAGCAACTCAACGCCACCCTGGAAAAGCGCGTGGCCTCGCGTACCAGCGAACTGCAGCAGACCGCCGATATGCTCGACCTGGCCTATGAAGAACTCAAACATAGCTACGCCACCGGCACCGAAGTGTTCTCGTTGCTGGCCAACCTACGCCTGCCGCGCGCCAAACAGACCAACCGGCAGATCATCGAACTGGTACGCACCTGGTGCAACACCCATGGTCTGGACGAGGCCAGCAACCGCGACCTGACCATGGCCGCCGCGCTCTACAACATCGGCAAGCTGAGCTGGAGCGACAGCATGATGGCCTCACCCTCGGACCTGCTGCACAGCAGCGACCGTGAACGCTATCGCGCCTACGCCACCCAGAGCGAATCGCTGCTGATGACCCTGGAACCGATGAAAGACGCCGCGCGCCTGATCCGCCATCATCAGGAACGTTGGGATGGCAGCGGTTTTCCCGATCACCTCAAAGGCAAAGCGATTCCTGCCGGTTCCCGTTTGTTGAAACTGGCGGTGGATTTCATCGAGTTGCAAAAGGGCTTGATCCTGGAGCGGCAGATGAACAGCGACGAAGCGCTGCTGTACATCCGCAAATACGCCGGTCGGCTGTATGACCCGGTGATGGTCGAAGACTTTGTGCTGGTCTGCGCGACCTACCTCAATGACGTGACCCTGGGTGATCCCAACGTCAAAGTCCTCGGTACACGCGAGCTTGCGGAGGGCATGGTGCTCGCGCGCAACCTCAATGCCGACAACGGCATGCTGTTGCTCAACGCCGGGAAAGTGTTGAACCTGCCATTGGTGGATAAATTGATTGCCTTCGAGACCATGGAAGGGGCGCGCTACAGCGTGTTCATCAAAGACCCCGCGATCATTTCAGGTTGAAGTGAGTTCAATATGTGGGAGCGGGCTTGCTCGCGAAAGCGGAGTATCAGCCACAGATGCTGTGACTGACAGTCTGCTTTCGCGAGCAAGCCCGCTCCCACATTGATTGCGGCGTGTCTGCGGATCATGTGATCCTTGGCCCTTTGCAGCCAAGGAAGATCGTTCATGCCCTCCACCATCCGCATCGCCGCCGCCCTCCTGATCGGCGCTGACGGCCAGACCCTGCTGGTGCGCAAACGCGGCACCCAAGCGTTCATGCAACCTGGCGGCAAGATCGATGCTGGCGAGCAGCCTGCGCAAGCCCTGGCCCGTGAGCTGCACGAAGAGCTTAACCTGCGTATCGAGCCAAGCGCTGCGGTCTACCTCGGCAAGTTTTCCGCGCCTGCGGTCAACGAGCCGGGTTTCACCGTGGAAGCCGAGCTGTTCCAGGTGCAGATCGATGTGGCGGTCACGCCTGCCGCCGAGATTGAAGAAGTGCGCTGGATCGACCCGGCTGGAGACGGCGGCCTGCAGTTGGCTCCGCTGACGCGCGATCTGATCCTGCCGTTTTACCGTGCCTCGCTGACGGCATGATCATCCGCACGCTGGCGGCCAGCGATGCCGAGGCGTATCGGGCGTTGATGCTGGAGGCGTATGGCGCCTATCCCCAGGCATTTACCTCCAGCGTGGCGGAGCGTGCGGCAATGCCGCTGAGCTGGTGGGAAAAACGCTTGAGCAGCCCGTTGGATTGCCTGCTCGGTGCGTTTGACGGGGATGAGTTGGCCGGCATTGTCGGCCTGGCGTTTGAGCCGCGAGAAAAAGCGCGGCACAAGGTGACCCTGTTCGGCATGTACGTGAATGCGGACCACCAACAAAAAGGCTTGGGCCGTCAGTTGGTGGAAGCGGCACTCGACGAAGCGCGTAAACAGCCGCGCCTCAAAGTGATCCAGCTGACGGTCACCGCCGGCAATGAAGCGGCGCTTGCCCTGTACCAGCGCTGCGGTTTCATCCAGTACGGCCTGGAGCCGCTGGCGGTGCGGGTTGGTGTGGATTACTTCGACAAGATCCACATGTGGCGCGAGCTTGCGCGCTAGCGCACTGCGCTGACCCCATCCAAGGTGGAAAATGACGTGTCCTTGGCCGTCAGCAAAAAATCGCGCATATACGGCGCATCCAGCATGTCCGCACGAATCCCGGCATACAGCGTGGCAAACAAACCTTTCTCGCCCAGGCGCTTGGCCTTCACGTAGCCACGCGAGCTGTACTCATGCAGCGCCCAATGGGGCATGCCGCACACGCCACGGCCGCTGGCCACCAGTTGCATCATCATCACCGACAGCTCGGACGTGCGCACCTGAGCCGGTTCCACATCGGCGGGTTCGAGGAAACGCGTGAAAATATCCAGGCGGTCGCGCTCCACCGGGTAGGTGATCAGGGTTTCGGTCAACAGGTCTTCGGGCACGATGTACGCCTTGGTCGCCAGCGCGTGCTGGTTGGCGACGGCGAGCATGGCTTCGTAGGTGAACAGCGGCACATAGGTGATGCCCGGCAGGTCCAGCGGGTCGGAGGTCACCACCAGGTCCAGGTCGCCACGGGCCAGGGCTGGCAGCGGGGCGAAGGCGAAGCCGGAGGCCAGGTCCAGCTCGACTTCCGGCCAGGCATCGCGGAACTGGTCGATGGTCGGCATCAGCCACTGGAAGCAGCTATGGCATTCGATCGCCATGTGCAGGCGCCCGGCAGTGCCGCCGGCCAACCGCGCAATATCACGCTCGGCGCCGCGCAGCAGCGGCAGGGTGGCGTCGGCCAGTTGCAACAGGCGCAGTCCGGCACTGGTGAAGCGCAACGGCTTGGTCTTGCGCACGAACAACGGCATGCCCAGGCGCTCTTCCAGCTCTTTGAACTGGTGGGACAAGGCGGACTGCGTCAAGTGCAGGCGTTCGGCGGCTTCGACCAGGCTATCGGCCTCGCGCAAGGCGTGCAGGGTTTTCAGGTGGCGGATTTCCAGCACTGTGGACTCCATGAGGAATATTGATGATTAACTCGATAGTGTTGAGTTTGTCTCATGTTGACTGGGCTGTCGACTGAGGTGTTCATATTCGGCCACACATTGCGAAAAGGCGCTCCTTCGCTGGATTCGCGGGGTGTGTGTTGTTGGAAATAGTCGATTACGCATTTCTGATTTCATCGTGGGAGGCGGTCGGTATTTTGCCGTGAGCCTCTCTCAGCACGGAGTTGGGACGAGCCCGTTTTTCACGCCAAGGATGCGCCTTCATGATCCATAGAAACTCATCAAGCCCGTTTATGCCGCACCCACTGTCGACAGCGCCTACGCCCGAATGGCCTGCTACCCGGCTTCGCAACGTCAGCTCCCCTGTGCAGGCAGCCCCCGCACCGTTGCCCCCAGCCGTTACAAGCAACCCGGCGGCACACGCCGTAAACAGCCAGTTCGCAACACGGCCCACGGTACGTTCAGTGGTCAGCGACATGCTGAGCGAAGCCATCAAAAGCCAGTACCCCGATCTGGAGATCAACCTGGCACAGACTTCCGTAGCAGAACCGATTGGCGACAATCCGGTGCAGTACCGCCTGACCCCACTGTTGGATATGGCACTCAAGCATCTTGCCAGTGGCAGCCAACTGGATTTCACCGACAAATACGCATTGCCCCAGAAGCTAGTCAATCAGCGCACAGGCGCCACCCTCAGAGTGCCAGCCCCTTCGGGGAACCAAAGAGACGATATAGACCTGTCAGTCATTGAGCTGGCGATCCGTAGCCTTCGGCCAAGCCTGAAAAGCGCGTTTGCACAGGCCTTGGCGGAGTATTGGGGGCAAAGCGCGGCAGGCGCTACCGGCCCCGCTGCGAGCAGTCGCTGGTTGTGGATGAGCGGCATGCTCAGTGACAGCCTCAGGGGCGCGGCACTCAAACAACCCGGCCTCACGGATGCGCAACGCGCCACGCTTGACCAGGTCGTTTCCTACCCCGACCGTTCGCAGCGCCTGAGTGCCAAAGGGGCTGACGCGGCCAGGGTCTTTGTCCTGGACTCCACCGCCCGCGAGGGTGGCGACATGGCCACGCAGCTCAGCCCCGATCTGTTGATCACCCGCCAGGTTGGCGACAGCACCCAGGTGCTGCATGCAAGTCCTAATGGCCAGGTGACGCCCTACGAATCGCTGGAAGCGTTTGGCAAGGCGTGGGGAGAGCGCCTGGAAAAGGACTTTGTGTTCGACAGTCTGACCTGGAAGCGTCATGAGCCAGACGCGAATATCTTCGATGCGCAGGCCGCCATCATTCTGAATAACCAGTTGCAGGCGGTGGCGGTCACCGAACTCCCGCAAACCAGCAGTCTCAGCGACCTGGAGCAGCGGCTTTCGTTGATCAGCGACCCCAGCCCCTGGCTCGTCGGCGCCTATGCGCCAGACACCGATCAGGTGGCGCGGCTACAGGAAAAACTACCGTCGTGGTTGCGTAACGCCAGTGAAGCCGATCGTTTTGCCTATCACCAGCATGCGCTGGAGTTGGCCAGCGACGTACAGCGTAATCAGGGCCGTAACTTCCTTGCGGATATTCCGGATATTCGGGCCTATACCGAGCAACAACTCCAGGCTCAATTGCAGGACACCGGTTTTCTCGCGCAACACCTGGAGGTCACGTTCAAGGTGCCCGTAGGCACCCTGGGCGGCGGCTACATCGAACGCGTGACCATGAGCCTGACCGACATGGCCTTGCGCAATCTTGCAGGGCTGCCCAAGGGCGAAATGGAAGTGCGTCACCTCGGCCAACTGATCACCGACCCGACAACACCCCAGCGCCTCAAAGACATCATCACCCAAGTGGATATCGGCAAGCACTACCCTGAACTGCTGCAACAACGGCTGCTCGGCGACAGCACTGAATCACGCCAGCGCAGCGCCTTGTTTGCCGAGCAAGTGCCCCTGCAACTGATGATGCAGGCCCTGGAACTCAAGCTCAAGGGCGAAGCGGGGATCACCGCGCGCGGCTACTCATATGTCGAGGCCGTGTTCACGCCGGGTGGGGGTGCCAAGCAAGTCGATGGACAAGACATCGTTGTTCGCCCACTGGCTTTTTTACGCAAGCCCGGCGCGACACCGGATGTCGTCGAGAACATGTTTGTGATTGAGCCTGCGGACTCCGCTACTGGCCCGCATGTTCTCTACCGGCCGATGTTATCGCCCGCGTTGCAGGAGTTTGCGACGCGCCAGGCGTTGCTGGAGGCGATACAACAACCCGGCCCCTTGCAGCAAAGTGTTCTAGCCTGGTTGCCCGATGACAGAACCCGCGCGGTGTACGGTAACGGTGGATTCAAGATCCCGAACATTGCCCGCTACGGTATGTTCAACGAGTTCGACGCGCCTCCCACTCCGGCACCGACCGCACTGGCCGTGGATGGCTATGGTACGGCCAGCACCTTGCGCCAGGACCTGGAGCAAGGCCGCCTGATGCAGCACTTGTTTCAAAGCAATACCCACAGCCTGGTCCACCTGGCCCAGGGGCAATCCGTATCGGATGCACAAAGCCGCTGGGCTTCCTATAAGGAGCTGGGTGGGTTGCTGTTCAATACACTGCTGCCAGTGATGCGCGGGCCGGGGGCGATGGCCGGGTGGCTGCTACAGTTGGCCGGTAGCGAGGACGATATCAGGAAGCTGTCTGACCCCAATAACCAGGGAGACTCAGCGGCGGTAGTGGTGGACTTGTTGCTCAACATGGGCATGTTGTTGACCCACTCTGTACCGGCTGACATGACTCGGCCCCCCGTGACGCTCGACACGCTCAAGGAGATTCCTTTGGCCGGTGGCCCTGGACGCCGTGCGCCGAGCCAGGAGCCGATCACCCATCGCGCGACCATCAGCCAAAGTCCTGTGGAGCCGACTGTTGGCGTTATTGGCGATAACACGACCGAGCTGGATTTTGCGTTTTCAACGCCCCGCCGATTGACCGAGCGCCAGCGGGCACACATAGATTCGTTTGTGGTTCCGGCGCCTGAAGACGCTGGCGCAGTAATTGCCGATGGGCCAAAAAAGGGCTTGTACCTGAGTCAGGATCGGCTGTATGCCAAGATCGACAATCGCTGGTTCAGGGCGGCCAACGACGTTGACGGTGTATTCATCATCGATGAGCACAACAAGGCGCGTACCGGGCCGCCGGTGAGCAGTGACGGGCTGGGCCAATGGCATTTCGATAGCAGCCTTCGGTTACGGGGAGGCATGCCGAAAAAAGGCGGCGTTGCCGAAACGGTCAAACAGAACCTGCAGGCCAGGCAAGAGCGCAATGCCCGCTTCAATCAGAGCCTGTTGGACGCGGCACCGCTAAACAAGCTGCGAGAGGAGGCGCGTGATGAATTGGTGGCAACCATCAGCGATTACCACAGCGCCCGTAGAAAACTGCGCACACTCTGGAGCCTGTCCACCACCGGGGAGCAGCAACAGCGCTTTCTCGACCCCTACTTAAAGCAGTTGGAGATTACAAAAACGCTCAGGGTGAAAATCGACCATGAGTTCGCAGAACTCAAGCAACGTACTCAACGCAACAGTGCAGCCCTTCAAGACAGTATTGAGATGATTCAACCGAAAAAGATGGGCGCGCTTGACGACCTCTCCGATGAAAAGCAATTACGCTCCACGCTCTTTGGCGAGATGCTCTACAACTACCGCCAAATCGAAACGTTCTACACAAGCCTGGTTGACGACAGTAACCAGTTCCTCCCGAGTGGAAGACCCATGGCAGAGGTGGTCGATGAGGCAAGAACAGGTTCGGTCAGTGCCTACGGCGAGGTGATCGACAATTTCGCGAAGGTCTATCAGGACCTGGAAAACGTGAAAGAAGCCGCCCTTGTCTCTGCTACCGCCCTTGAGAAATGGACGAACGACTCTTCGTTTGGCAAGACGAAGGCTGCGCTCTTTCTAAAGCTTCAAGACAAGCAACCACCCGCCAATACCGCACTGCGCATGAAACTGTCCACGCTGTCGAACCTGAAAGAGCTGAGCCAGGACCGTAATGCCCGAACGGTTGCCCCGGCTGAGCTGTTTCACCTGAGGCGATTCAAGGAAACCAATCTGATCCCGATCTACCGGGCCCATATGGACCAACGGCAGTACACCGGCTACACCTTGAGTGAGCGCAAGGCGACGCTGGAAACCGTTATCGGCAAGTACCAGCAGGTACTCAGCGATAGCCTGTCGCTGCAAGAAGCCAATCCCGGCTTGATGCGGGCTCAATACCAACAACTTTTTGTCGAGCGCCTCAATGAAGCTATCGGTGATGCCCAAGCAGATCTGGCCGAAGTGATTCGAGAGGAACAATCGTTGGTGCCTGCGGCGGTTGCGCGCATCGATCAACAACAAAAGCCGGCGGGCCAGCGAACGTTCAGAACCCGTGACAAGGAAACCCTGATTGGCACCACACGCCCTCAAGAGTCAGGCTCAACAACCACCATCATTGATGTGATGGATCTGCAAACCGGCAAGCCCGTCGCCAGTTACAGCGAGCACCCCAGTGACGGCGAGTGGGTAAAGATCGTGCCCGCTGAGCCCCCAAGGCCTGCACCGTCGCCCAAGTCCCTGTCGACGCTCAAGGCCGACGCCCAGAAACTGCTCGAAGACAGTGCCGGGATTGAACGCTCGATAGCCTTTCAGAAAAAGAAACTCAACGACCCGCAGCGCAGGGAAGGTATCAACCCGTTGGACTGGAACGACATGCTGGAAGCTCAAGCCGACCGACTGCAAGCCACGGCCTTGCAAGCCGAAAACAGCCATAGCGCAAGGCCCGAAACCGAACAGCTGGTCAAGCAATGGCGTGCGCAGGCCGACGATCTGCTGAAGAAAGCTCGCCAGCATTGCGCCGACGGCTACAAGGTGCTCCCGCCCAAACCGGAAAATATCGACTACCTGTGGAAGCATGGCTTCGTCGATATCAACCTGGTACGGCGGGATACAGCGACCAAAAGTGGCGACGTCTTCACCGAGTACGCGGTACGTGACAAAGGCAAAGTCGATGTCCTTTGGTACGCCCACTTTCATTACCCGGTAAAAGGCTCACCCCGCAACCTCTATACCGCTGCGCACTTGAAAATACCTTCGCAGCGCGCCAAGACTCAAAAGGACTTGATCGCGGAGGCGGGTAACAACCGTGTCGTTGAGCAGATCGTCAGGGCCCGCATAGGCCCGCCTCTGGATGAAAAGCTGTTCCTGAAACTGTGATTCCTACGCCTTGATGAAAAGCCGCAGGGCGCTGCGGCTTTTCATGCTCTACGGCTATTGGGCCACCCACAATGGGCGGATATGAGTCAATGCCACGGACTGCCTGCCAATGTCGGAGAACGGCAGCGACGGGTCATCGGCATGGGTCAGGTAGCGGTGCTCCGGAAGTTTCAGGTGGGCCTTTTCGAATTCGTCGAAGGGCGCCGCACGGCGGTTGTAATGGAAGTGCGCATACCACAGCGGGCGCGGCGGGGTTGAGGTCAGGTCCCAGACTTCATATTCCTGCATGAAATCCCGATGCCCACCGGGGCGTCTGCCCAACTCTGTGATGGGGGTGGTGCGGCGCACGTCGACCACCCGTTGTCTCACCAGGTCATCCAACATGCCGTCGGTGGGTTTTTTGCTGTCCAGTGATTGTTGGGTACGCAGGGTGCGGCCCCTGGCGGTCAGTTCCGTCGAGGCGCTCCTTAGTTGCTCGATGATTGCGTCTTCAGGGTCAAGCCGCTCAATGCGGTTTGAGCGCAGGGTCAGCTCGGCGGCTTCGCTGACCAGCATGTGTTCAAGGTCTACCGGCAACATGCCTTGCCTGGCGTACGCGTCGACTTTGGCCTGGTACGTCGGTACGGCTTGCAGGCGTTTTTGGGCTTCGGTTACCAACACCGATTTTACGTTCGCCTCAGGTGGCGGCTGAACCTCTGGGGCGGCTTGGCGCTGGGCTTTGCCGCTCGGCCGCAGCTCCCAGGTTTCCGTGCGGCCGTTGAGGTTGTCGATGGTGTAGCGCGTGGTGTTGGTACGCGGGTCGGTGCTTTTTACCCCGATCAACAGCCGGTTGTCTTCGGTTTCAAACACCGTGCCTTTGGGTATATTGGGTGGCTGACGGCGAACAGGCGATGCAGTGCCGATACGTCTAAGCGCCAGTTCGCGAATGCGCTCAAGGTTGAGCAGCAGTGCGCCCAGGTTATCCAGGTCAAAATGTTGCGGGTAGCCTGTACTCAGGGTTTTAAGGCTGAGGCTGAAACGCTCATAGGCGGCGATGCATTCGTTGAGGATGCGGGTGCGCTGGCTGACGGTGGTCGTTGTGCTTGTCAGCGAATAATGCGTGGTCAGGGCCAGGTGAGCATCGACGTAGACGCGGTTGACTTCGGACTGCAAATACAGCCACGAGTAATCGGTGACGTGGTCATAGCGGTTGAAAGTTTCGATGCTGTGGACTGTTCTGAGGTGCAGACGGAACTCCAGGTCATAGAGCTCGTTCCACTGCGCCACCTCATTGCGAACGTCTCCCAACTGCTTAAGCGTCTCCTGCACGTCCAGATTGATTTGCTGCGCGGTCTTGCGGGCGTCTAGTCCTTGGGTGCGCACCATGCTTTCCTGCGCCCTGAGGTTGATCTTGTTGTTCCATTCGTTGATCACCGTGAAGGTACTGTCGATCCGGTCGAGCTCACGCAACAGGTTCTGGCTGATTCGTTTTCGGTTTTGCAGAAAATTCAGGACGGCGTCCGGCCGTACCTCAGGAAGGGTGATTGCGTTGAATTGATGGGTCAGCGCCTCCAGGTTAGCCGCGGCACTTTTAAGCTGCTCCAGGCTTCTGCTGGTCACAATCCAGGCATCGCGGCTCTGCATGCCTTTGAGGCTCATGTGTTCGGCTGCGGGGCTGAACGTAATCACGTCGTCAATTGCGTTGGCGTGCTGTATCGCCAAGTCGATGTCTTTTGCATAAGCCTGGTAGAGGGTTGGCACCAATGTTTTACGGGTGGCGAGATTACTCTGGTTGTTCAGGTTCTGCAGGTTGGCCGTCGAGGCGAGTTGCGTATCAAGTCGGCTGCCCAGGGTATTGATGGTGCTATTGAGTGCCAACTGATGGCGCAGCACAGGGTCGGTCCACCAGACCGGCAACTGCCTGCGAATGGCCAGGGGCCAAAGCGGGTCCAGCCTGTCAGCCATATACCCGAGCACGCCGCCACCTCCGGCCAACCCACCGGGTTGCGCGGTGCCGTAGACACCGAAGTGGGTGTCCCATTGGCCGGCTTCATCCAGGGCAATCGGTTGTTTGTAGGTTTTTACTGAGTTGCCACTCAAGCGCCAGTGGCCGTTGTGCAGTTCGACCCGGTAGCTATTGCCCTGGCGCACAATAAAATCGCCGTCGGCATGACGGTAGATGTTGCGGTATAGACCGTGCGTCGCGGGATTCAGGGGCGCCAGGGTAATCACTTTTTCATATTCGTACCCTTTGAAACGCTCGGCGACATGTTGGGCTTTACGGCTCATGGGGGGTTGCAGGAACCCGCCGCCCTTGAACGCATTACGCAGTTGGCGGCCCAGGGTTCGGGCGCGCGCCGCATTGGGGCTGATCAACACGCCGCTGGCGACATCCACACCGGCATCGATCAGTGACTGCAACACGAGAGTGATGTGCTGCATGCCTTGGGCGTGCTCGCCGCGCCGGAAGGCGTCGACAGCGTCATTGGCGCTGTCCCAGGCATCGATGACGCCGATCACCGTACCCACGACAGGCACCACGCCGAGCGCCATCTTGATGTAATTGAAGGCCTGGGTGCCTTTCACCGCGTACTGTTCCAGGAACAATGCGCTGTTGGACCGCGAGCTGGCGCGGTGGGCTTCAATCACACGGCCCATTTGCGCATTGAGCAGATGACTCGCCAGTGACGTGGTGGCTGGCCAGGGCACGCCTACACCAATCAATGCGTCGAAGTGCCGGAGCACAGCCTGGTTGATCCGGCTTATGTGGTTGGCGGCGGTGCCCAGCAAGGCGCGACTGGCGAGGTAGCTCACCATCTTGCTGCTCAGGCATCGGTTGAACAGGGCCTGGCGGGCGGCTTCAAGGCTGGTGTAGCTACGCAGGTAGTCTCCGTCCGGGCTGTCAGGCAGATAGAGCAGGGTACTCCCGGTGTTTTTCTGGCGGATAAAGGTGATCCCGGACAAGGTGCTCGGGCCGTCTGCCGTATCGGTTCCGCCGACGCTCAGGAATGCAGGCAGCAACTCAATGTGGGATGAACCCGCGTCGATGGCGAAATTGAAGGCTTCCAACTCGTTGGCATTGATGAGCTTCTGCAGAAATGTTTGGCGCCCTTGGAGCTTTAGCATCAGGCGATAGGGCTCTATAAGGCACTCAAGCCGGTGGGCGCGGGTGAAGTCCGCTTCGCGATCCGCGCCCTGATAGGTCTCGACGATCAGGGTTTCGTAACGCTGGGCCAGGTCCAGCTCAGGCACCAGTCTGCGCAGGTAGTTGGCAGTAAGTCCGGCGGTAAGGGCCTGGTTCTGCGTGGCGCCCAGGGGGCGCAGTTCAACGTTCATGAACGACAATCGCTCAGAGATCGTGGTGTCGATATTACTCAGCGCCAACGCTTCCAGAGACATTTTCACCCGGGTGGCACTCGGGACTGGCACGGTCTTGGTCGGTGTGCCCGGCGCACCCGGTGCCGCAACGAAGTGCTGTTGATGGCTGACCGACTCGGGCAGGTCGAGTTGAATACTGAACGGCTGACTGAGTGAAAAGTCCCGTGACAGGCGTGCGTCCAGGTGCTTTTTGCAAAAATCGCTGACCAGCGGCAGCTTCACGCCCAACGCGGCCTCGGCCTGCTCTAAAGCGCGAAGGTAGGCTTCGAGCAGCGTCTTGAGTTCGCGCCTGTCCGTTGCCGCTATCTGGCCAAGCCAGGTGGGCAACTGCCCGGCCAGTGCGCCGCTCTGGTGTTGCTCCTGCACCTGCGCATAGGCCAGTTCCCGTACGGCATTGGCGGGTACGCCCAGCTCATGCAGGGCTTGCAGGCGCATGGGGGCCAACTCCCGGGTTTGGCGTTCGGTATCGTCCGGCGCTTGTGCCAACATCTCCTCGATTTTTACGACCCAACCATCCAGTTGCGCCGTGAGGCTGTAGTCAAACGGGGTTTGATTGAGCAGGGCGAGTTCCAGCGATGAGCCATTAGACGGCATCACTTTCAACCATTGTTCAACGGACTTGAGAGAGTCGAAGCGCTGGAGCCCGCCATGGCTGCCTGGCCAATACAACAACAGATTCTGTGAAGATGAAGGGTTAAGCAGCGCCTCCTCACGCGTGATGAGCAGGACCCCATCGAGTTCTTTGCTCTTGATTTTGCGTTCGCCATTGGTGCGTTCGCGGGTTGACACAATTAGCGTGGCTACCGAGACCTTTAATTCGGGGTTTGGGGCGTTGGGCGGGTCAAATGCGCTCAGGAGCATGTTGTGTTCGGCGTCGGAGATCTGAGCCAACTGAAGTTGCAGGCTGGCCTCGGCGAGCAAGCCGTTGAGCCTTGCCTGGAGCAAGGTGTGGTAGTTCGGATTGGCCTGTTGGGATAGCTCCAGCAGGTTGGCCAGGGGCTGATCCCACAGAGCGCTCGCCGCTGCGTGGGCTTGCTGCTGTGCCTCGTGCAGGCGTTCAAGCTGGAGGCCGATGGCGCTCAGGCGGTCATTGCCTGCGTCATCGGCCAGCACGGCTTTGAACGCTTCCTGCTGCTGCCCCAGTACACGGCGGCGCTGCTCCAATGGGAGATCGGCGGTCAAGCCGGCGAAGACCATGGGTTGGCTGCCAAGCAGTGCTTCGTCGTCAGGCGAAAACGTCGGCGCCAAGGCGAAAACCCCCAGGCTGCGTTGCTGGAGGTCAACCTGGTCGGCCGCTTTCAGGGCGCGATGCCCATGCTCGGCGAGGTCTCGGCCATGTGGGTATTGCAGGCTGGCCTGCTTCTGTGTGAGGCGTTCCTCCAGTAAGTGGGTCACGCCGGTTTGCAGGGCGTCGCTGACTTCGCGGTAATCGATCAGGTGCTCGCTGGTAACCTGAGCCACCCCCGGGAACAGCTCGGTCTGAGTGAGCAGCCACTGTTCCATGCTGTTGCGGTTGTTGAACAGCCGCAACGCCGGTTCCTGGGCTGGCAGATACAACAACTGGAGGACGATGTCGGTATCCAGGGTGATGACCAGCGCGCCAGGCAACTCCACATTTTTGTGGCCCGCACGCTTGAGCAGCAGTTGTTCGGTATAGATCTTTTGGCCGTCCAGTTGCAGCTCTCCGGCCGGCGGGTCGAGCACTTTGAGCAGTGGCTTCAACTGGTCCGCCGTGATGCTGCCCGATGCGCAGGCCCATTGTGCAGCCGCCTGGAGGTGGTCGCTGTATTGCGCGATGGCGTGGTCGCGACGCGATACCGGCGTGCCGGGCGCGCGGGTGAACCACCAGTAGGTGACCCAGGCGGATCTCAGGGCCTGGTGTACGTTAAGTTGCGTGAAGTGCTTGAGCAATTCAAACGGCTGCGCCGCGTACTGCTGTTGATCATCCGGTAGGCCCATGACCCGGCAATGCAGATATAGCGAGGCGTGGGCGGGGAATTGATGAACAAAGGCACACGCCTGGGTGAGTGTAATGTGGCGCTCGGGCTTGTCGTCGGTGGCTGCAAAATGCAATTGCACGCTGTCGCCATCCAGGTTCAGTTGCTCCTTAATAAACGTTTTGAGCGAGGCTCGTACGCTGGGGGCCTCTGTGGTCAGCGCGAGCATGTGTTGCTGGCTCTGTCGCCAACGGGTCGAGGCTTGCAGCAGCAGGCTTTCATCTACCGGGTGGGTCACGGCGCGGGAGGGCTGCGGGAAGTCGCGCACGACAATGGGGGAGAGCGTGTCGGGTGTATCGGTCATGGGGCGGCACTCAAAAAAAGGGCAGAGCGGTGCTCTGCCGGTCAGTGCCTCATTTAAAAATGCCGAGCACGACGGCGAGGGATAGATAGTTAGATAGCCGACCGTTGAGCGGCATTCATGAAACTGTCACGCAACTGTGGCAGCGCGCTTGTACAAACTTCATCAGACTCGCGCTCTACTGGGGTTCTGCGTTTCGGTGTTTTTCATGCGCGTGTTGTTTTTACTGGCCGCCTTCTTGTTCGGCCTGCCGTCTTTTGCGGCTTCTCGATGTGACGTCAATGTCCCGACCCAAACGGTCGACCTGGCTCAGGTAAGCATCGCCTACCAGAGCATCGGCCGTGCGTCTGATCCTGCGTTGCTGCTGGTGATGGGCCTGGGCGGGCAGTTGATCCACTGGCCGGATGAAGTGGTGGTCGCCCTGTGCCAACAGGGTTTCCGGGTGATCCGTTACGACAACCGTGACGTTGGCCTGTCCACCTGGCGCCAGGCGCCTGCCAACGCCAACCTGACCTTTGAAGTGCTGCGCTACAAGCTTGGGCTGCCGGTGGCGGCGCCCTACACGCTGACCGACATGGCCGACGACGCAATCGGCTTGATGGACGCCCTGCAGATCCAGCAGTTCCACGTGCTGGGCGCGAGCATGGGCGGCATGATCGCCCAGCACCTGGCGGCCATGGCGCCGCAGCGGGTCGAGAGCCTTACGCTGATCATGACCAGCTCCGGCGCCGAAGGCTTGCCGGCGCCGAATGCGGCGTTGGTGCAACTGCTGTCGCGGCGCAGCGCTCCAAACCGTGAAGTGGCCCTGGAACAGCAGGCCGATCTGCTGGCGGCCCTAGGCAGCCCGAACGTGACGGATGATCGCCAGACGCTGTTGCACCAGGCGGCGCTGTCCTACGACCGCGCCTTCAACCCGGACGGCGTGAAGCGCCAGATCATGGCGATCCTCGCCGAGCCGAGCCGCGTACCGTTGCTCAACCAACTGCGCGTACCGACCCTGGTGGTGCACGGCACCGCCGACCCGCTGTTGCCGGTGATGCATGGCGTGCACCTCGCGGCGCATATCCAGGGCAGCCAGTTGAAGCTGATTCCCGGCATGGCCCATCGTTTCCAGGAAGCGTTCAAGGCGCCGCTGCTGACGGCGGTGTTGCCGTACCTGCAAGCCCATCGCGAAGACGCGGCGCATTGGGCGCAGATTGACCTGGGCGAGCCTTCGAAGGTGTTGTGACATTGGTGTATCGTGCAACCTTTGTGGCCCATTTGCGCCTGCGAGGTTGCCTGTCATGAGTACTCCCCTGAAAATCGATTTCGTCAGCGACGTGTCCTGCCCCTGGTGCATCATCGGCCTGCGTGGCCTGACTGAGGCCCTCGACCAACTGGGCGCCGAGGTGCAGGCCGAGATCCATTTCCAGCCGTTCGAGTTGAACCCGAACATGCCTGCCATCGGTCAGAACATCGTCGAGCACATCACCGAAAAGTACGGTTCCACCGCCGAGCAATCCCAGGCCAACCGCGAGCGTATCCGCGACCTGGGCGCCGGGTTGGGCTTCTCGTTCCGCACCGACGGCCAAAGCCGCATCTACAACACCTTCGACGCGCATCGCCTGCTGCATTGGGCCGGGCTGGAAGGCTTGCAGTACAACCTCAAGGAAGCGCTGTTCAAGGCGTATTTCACTGATGGCCAGGACCCGTCCGATCACGCCACCCTGGCGATGATCGCCGAAAGCGTCGGCCTGGATATCCAGCGTGCGGCCGAGATTCTCGCCTCCGATGAATACGCCGCTGAAGTGCGCGAGCAAGAGCAACTGTGGATCTCCCGTGGCGTGACCTCGGTGCCGACCATCGTGTTCAACGACCAGTACGCCGTCAGCGGCGGCCAGCCGGCGGAAGCCTTTGTGGGGGCGATCCGCCAGATCATCCAAGAGGCCAAAGGCTAAGCGCTGGCCCGTCCCTTGCATTGACCCCCTAAAGCCCATCCGGTACCGGATGGGCGCTGCCATTAGGGGTGAAACATTACCTTGAACATTCTTGACCTCGACCACAGCCTCACCGGCCAGGCACCGATTGCCCGGCGTCTGGCCAGCGGCCGTGCCACGCGTATCGACCTGCTGGACCTGGGCCCCAAGCTGCGCCTGTGGTCCACCGAAAAAACCTGGAAGCGCTTCGCCGAACGCCTGGCCCAACGGCCCCGGCCCACCGATGCGCGGCCGGAAATCCTGTTTGTCGGCTCCGGCGACTATCATCACCTCACGCCGGCCTTTCTCGCCGACCTGAAAGAACCCATCAGCCTGATCCACTTCGACAATCACCCCGACTGGGTACGCTTTGCGCCCAAGCGCCACTGTGGTTCGTGGGTCAACCGCGCGCTGAAGATGCCGGCGATCAAGCGCATCGTCACCCTCGGCCCGTGCAGCGATGACCTGCACAACCCGCAACTGCGCGGGGGTAACCTCGGTGCCCTCAAGCGCGGGCACTTGCAGTTGTTTCCTTGGCAGCATCCGCCGTCGAAAGTCTGGGGCCGGGTAGGGGATGGCGCCGGTCACCAGCAGCAGGAAAACCACCTGTACTGGCGCAACCTGGCCGAGCTGGATTGGGCTCAATTCCTCGATCAGATGATCACCAGCCTGCCCACCGAAGCGATCTGGATCACCATCGACAAAGACGTACTCGCCAGCGAAGACGCGGCCACCAACTGGGACCAGGGCGGCATGCGCCTGACCCATCTGCTGCAAGCCTTGCGGGCCTTGGCAGCGCGTAAACGCATCATCGGCATCGACGTGTGCGGCGAGTTCGCCACCCCCGCCTTCAGCAATGCGTTCAAGCGTTGGGAAGCCAAGTCCGACCAGCCACCGCCCGAGCGCTGGAGCGCGGAAGATCTGCAGCGTAATGCGGCCACCAATGAAGCCCTGATCGACCTGTTTGAGGAGCTGTTCCCGTGACGTTGACCGTGGTGTTGCTGGTGGCGTTTTCCATCGTGCTCGATGTGATCGGCCAGTTGTGTTTCAAGATCGGCCTCGACCGTTTGCCTGAACTGGACGGCGGTTTTCGCCTGAATGCGTTCTGGGGCCAGGTGTTCAATGCGCCGTTGTTGTGGGCCGGGATCGGCGCCTATGCCGTCGAGTTCTTCGTGTGGCTCGAAGCCTTGTCCCGTGCGCCGTTGAGCCTGCTGTTTCCGGCCGCTGCGCTGGCTTATTGCGGCGTGGTGCTGGCGGGCAAGGTGGTGCTGGGCGAAACCGTCAGCCGCCGCCGCTGGCTGGGCACGCTGGTGATTACCTTAGGCGTGATGTTGGTAGCCATTGCAGGGAGTCAGGCATGAGTACGCAAACGATGAATAATGGATGGCTGCACGGGCGCCTCGGCACGGTGGTGCTGTGGGCCTTGTTGATCTGTACCGAAAGCGCCGGCCAGTTGTTTACCAAAGTGGCCGGGGATCAGTTGGGGCAGATGGATTTGAGCTGGCAGTGGCTGGCGGACGTAGCGCGTAACCCCGGGATTCTGGCAGCGATCGCCAGTTACATCGGCGCGTTTTTCGTGTGGATGCTGATCCTGCGGCGCAGTAGCCTGTCCCTGGCGTTTCCGCTGAGTTCACTGGTGTTTGTGGTGGTGCTGCTCGGTTCGTGGCTGGGGCTGGGGGAACATATCAGCCCGCTGCACTGGGTGGGGGTGGCGGTGATCATTGGCGGTATCGCCCTCCTGGCAGAGGGCGAAGAAAACTGAGTGCCTAGGGTTTGCGGTGTGCCACCAAGAACCCTAAACCATGGGACACCGCAAGCGCCTTGACCCCTGCCGCACGCTGCTGCTCGGCAATCTCGCGATGAAACGCCTTTACCTGGGTCCAGTGCATCTTCGGCCGGTAGTGGTGCTCGGCGTGATAGCCGTTGTTCATCCAGATCAGGTTGTATAGCACGCTGTAGGAACTCACGCCCCAGGCGATCGGCAGGTCCGGGTTGCCGCCGAAGTGTTCGTAGTAGCCATTGAGCGATGACAGGCACTGGCCCAGGTACCAGAACGGCAACAGCCACAGCACCGCCTGCCAGTTGTAGAAGGCCAGGGCGATATAAAACGCCACCGTCACGCCGATCTCAACCTTGACCCAGCGTGCATCCGCCGGGCGCTTGCGCTTCATTTCGTCGTAGAACGGCTTGGGATCGTCGCGGAAAAAACTCAGGAAGGTGTAGGCCCACGGGTTTTCCGGCTGGCCATTGTGGCCGCGCTGGTAGATCGACAGCGGGTCGATGGTTTTACCGTCCGGCCCAGGCAGGTCGGCGTTGCCACGGTGATGGCGGTTGTGGATATCGCGATAGAGCGTCTGGGAAAAGCCGATGGTCACCGACAGCAGCAGATCGAACGCCCGGTTCATCGCACGATGGGTGAAGTAGGCGTTGTGGATCTGGTTGTGGGAGATGCTGTTGATGCTCCACGACAGGCTGATCGCGTAGACCAGCGCCAGGGGCACGAGCGCCCACCAGCTCAGACTATGGAAGGCGGTGACCAGCCAAATGACAAAGGCGAAATGTGCCAGGCCCAGGGCAATGGGGATCAGATCCCACAGCGAATGATGCAACAGGCGGTAAGCGGGGCGAGCCATGAAGAGTGTCCTGGAAAAATGGATTCCAGGACCTCACTGCAAACCCCAGACCAACCTAATCGAACTTGTAGCTGATAGCCGTCTGCACCTGGCCTTGGTTCACGTCGCCGGTCTGCCGCACGATGCTGCTGTCGGCCGCCGAGCCGACGAGGTGAACCCAACTGGCGCTGGTCAGCAATGACCATTTAGCCGCCAGGGGAAACTCGAAACTCTGGGTCAGCGTCAGGTTCTGGAAGCCGCCACTGGCGTTATAGGGGCGAAAGCCCGTGGCCGCGGCCTCGTTGTCATCCACGCCGAAAAACGTGTTGGTCTGGCGCGCATCGGCAAAATGTGCGACCAGGCCGCTGCTGCCGATAATCCCGCCACCCAGGGGATAGCCCAGTTCGCCGCCGACTTTGCCCAGGGCACCGCTCTGCGAATGCCCCCCGCCCACGGCTTGCCCCAGTTGCGCGTAGACCCGCCAGAAATCAGCCGGGGCGTATTGGATGAAACCACCGACTTCCGCCATGTCCGACACATTGCGCAGGCCCTGCAGATCGCCATTGGACGTGCGCCCCGACAGGTAGTTGATATAGGGGCCGGCGGTCAGCCCCTGGGTGTTGAGCGCGCTCCAGGTCAAGCCGTCATCGGTGCTTAGGCTGACGCTGCCCCAATCCAGGTCCAGGTAGGGCACGGGTCGAGTTTCATAGCGGCTGCCGGAGGGGTCATGGGGCTGATAACTGACGCCCGCGCCCACTTCACCGGTGATGCCCTCGGCCACGGCTGCGTTTGAAAAGCCCCACAGGCCAAGCAAACCAGCGAGTGCAGCGCATGTGATCCTCAACATGGTCACAGTTCCTTGATTGAATAGGCGCGCATGAACGCGCAAAGCATCCTTTCCACGCAAGCACTCATCTTGTTTGTAGCAAGCTACAAAAATTGTAGCTCTTGCGACACAAATTGCCCGCCATGCCAGGCAAAGCCCCAGCCCCGCTGGGCGGTGGCCAGTTGGCACACTCCCTGCTCTACCCCTTGTTGCAAGCGCACACAGCGCGCTCCTCCAAGGTAAACAACGATGATCCAGTGGCATATCGTGTGTGACTTCGACGGGACCATTACCCCCACCGATGTCATCGACAACGTCCTCCAACGCTTCGCCGGCCCCGAGTGGGAAACCATCGAACAGGAATGGCTGGATGGGCATATCGGTTCACGCGAATGCCTGAGCCGCCAACTGGCGCTGATCAAGGCGACGCCTTCCGAATTGCTGGCGTATTTCGACAGCGTCGAGATTGACCCGGACTTCCCGGACTTCGTCGATCACGTCATGGGCTTGGGCGCAACCATCGAAGTGGTCAGTGACGGCATCGAGCAAGGCATCGCGCGGATCCTGTCGCGCAACTACGTGACCTTGCTGCCGATCCTCGCCAACCGCCTGCGCCAGGTCGACCAGAACAGCTGGCGCATCGACTTCCCGTATTCCAGCGATGCCTGCCGCGCCGCCTCCGGCAACTGCAAGTGCAAGTCCACGCCGCGCAACAAGCGCGTGCTGGTGATCGGCGACGGCAAGTCCGACATGTGCGTGGCGTCCACCGCCGACTTCGTGTTCGCCAAGGGCAGCCTCGCCAAGTACTGCGAAGCCAACAACATTCCTCACGCACGCTTCGACACCTTTGCCGAACTGCCTGCGCTGCTGGCCCAACTGCCACAAGGCATTGCTGCCAACGCCACCTCCTTTACTGCTGCTGACAACCAGGAACTCTTCCACCATGTCTGATATCCGTATCGCTACTGCCGAAGACCAGATCCTTCTGGATAAAGAAGCCAAATACTGCTCCTACGGCGACACCGTCCACTACATCGAGCCGCCGCGCATTTTCAGCCGTTGTGAAGGCTCCTACGTGTGGGACACCGAAGACCAGGCCTACCTCGACCTGCAAATGTGGTACTCGGCGGTCAACTTCGGCTACGCCAACCCACGCCTGAACAATGCACTGAAACAACAGATCGACACCCTGCCGCAAATCGCCAGCCAGTACCTGCACAAGGGCAAGATCGAGCTGTCGGAAATGATCGCGGTCGACGCCAAGAAGAAATTCGGCCTCGACGGTCGCGTGCACTTCAACGTCGGCGGTTCGCAGTCCATCGAAGACTCCCTGAAGGTCGTGCGTAACGCCACCAACGGCAAGAGCCTGATGTTCGCCTTCGAAGGCGGCTACCACGGGCGTACCCTCGGCGCGTCGTCGATCACTTCCAGCTACCGCTACCGTCGTCGTTATGGCCACTTCGGCGAGCGCGCGCAGTTCATCCCGTTCCCGTACCACTTCCGTGGCCCTAAAGGCATGACCAAGGAAGAGTACGGCAGCCACTGCGTGCAGCAATTCGCCCGCCTGTTCGAAACCGAATACAACGGTGTGTGGGACCCGAAAGTCGGTTCCAGCGAATACGCCGCGTTCTACGTCGAGCCGATCCAGGGCACAGGCGGCTACGTGATCCCGCCGATGAACTTCTACCGTGAGTTGAAGCACGTGCTGGATCAGCACGGCATCCTGATGGTCTCCGACGAGATCCAGATGGGCTTCTACCGCACCGGCAAACTGTGGTCGATCGAACACTTCGACGTGCAACCGGACGTGATCGTGTTCGGCAAGGCGCTGACCAACGGCCTCAACCCACTGGGCGGCATCTGGGCCCGTGAAGAGTTGATCAACCCGAAGATCTTCCCACCTGGTTCGACTCACTCCACCTTCGCCTCCAACCCATTGGGCACGGCGGTAGGCCTGGAAATGTTCAAGATGACCAACGAAGTCGACTACGGCGCGATGGTCATGGCCAAGGGCAAGTTCTTCCTAGAAGGCCTGCAAGATCTGCAGAAGCGTTTCCCGATCATCGGCGACGTCGACGGCCTGGGCCTGGCCCTGCGCTGCGAAATCTGCGGCCCGGATGGTTTCACGCCGGACAAGGCGACCCTGGACTACATGGTCGAAGAAGGCATGAAGGGTGACATGGTGGTGGACGGCCAGAAACTCGGCCTGATCCTCGACGTGGGCGGTTACTACAAAAACGTGATCACCCTGGCACCGTCGCTGGAAATCAGCTACCCGGAAATCGAACTGGGCCTGAAGCTGCTTGAGCAACTGCTGGTGCGGGCGACCAACCGGTGAACACAGCAGAGATCGACCTCGGTGAAGGTGATGCCGGTTTCGTTCTCGGTGATGGTCCGGTCGGGATCCTGTTGATCCACGGCCTGACCGGCACCCCGACGGAATTGCGCCAGGTCGCCAAGGGCCTGGCCAAGGTGGGCAATTGCACGGTGTACGTGCCCACCCTGGCCGGACACTGCGGTGATAACAGCGACCTTCAAGCCACCGGCTGGCGCGACTGGTACGAAGGCGTGCGCAAAACCTTCGTGGCTGTGAAACAGCGCCATGAACAGGTGTTCGTCGGTGGCTTGTCCATGGGCGCGGTGATGTCGATGTACGTGGCCGCCGAGCACCCTGGGCAAGTCGCCGGGCTGTTGATGTATTCCACCACCCTGAAGTACGACGGCTGGAGCATCAACAAGCTGGCGTTTCTCACGCCGTTGCTGATGAAAATCCCCTTCGGCGTGCATATCTGCCGCTTCGAAGAGAAGCCGCCGTATGGCATCAAGAACGAGCGCCTGCGTGGCATCGTCGAGCGGCAAATGAAGGAGGGCGAGAGCAGCGAGGCGGGCTTGCTTACCATGGAGGGCATCACCGTGCGCGAGTTGCACCGGATGAACGCCGTGGTCAAGAAGCGCATGCCGCAGGTCAAGGTGCCGGCGTTGGTGTTGCACTCCATCGAGGACGATATCACCAGCCGTTGGAACGCGGACTATGTGGAACGCCACCTCGGTGGGCCGGTGACCAAGATCCTGCTGGACAACTGCTACCACATGATCACCGTCGATTTGCAATACCGCCGTGTGATCGAGTTGAGCGCGGAGTTTGTCGGGCAGCATGCCGAGTCCATTCCGGCCCCTCAAGATTATCGACAGCGGGCTTGAGCCTTAAGGAAACCCTGTGATTACCGCCCAAGCCTTCCCGACCATCCGGGCCCTCCAGCGCAGTGCCTGGAACGACTGTTTCCCGGGTGCCCTGGAGGACTGGGACTATTACGTCGCCGTGGAAAACGCCGCCATCGATGATTTTCAGTGGCGTTACCTGGCGGTTTACGACGATGGAGCGCTGGTGGCTGTGGCCGCGGCGTTCATCACCCATTATCGTCTCGACACCACGGTGTCGGGCGCCGGCAAACGCTTGACCGAGCGTGTAGAGCGGCTGTGGCCGGGGCTTTTGCAACTGGGGCTGTATGCCCTCGGTTCCCCCGTGGCGGAGCGCTGCGACGTTGGCTTTGCCAGCAATGTAGCGGATGCACGCCGCCCGCTGCTGCTCAAGCACCTGCTGGAAGCCGCGCGCCAGGATGCCGATGACTTCGGTATCGGCCTGGTGGCGGTCAAGGATGCGCCGAGCAAAGACCCGCACTGGGTCGAAAGTTGTCGCGCGGCAGGCTTCCAGAGCATGCCGAGCTTGCCCACGGGGGTGTTGCCGCTGCCCTATGGCTCGGTGGACGCCTACCTGGGTTCCCTGGGTAAATCCACACGCAAGGACCTGCGCCGCAAACTGCGCGCGCCGGGGCCTAGGGTGGAGTGGCGGCGCAATATCGACGACGTGCTGCCCGAGGTCATGCGCTTGTACGAGGCCACGCTGACGCGTGCCGAGTTGCAGTTCGAGCGGCTGCCCGCCGGCTACTTCACCGGTGTGCTCGAACGCCTTGATGAGCGGGCGGTCTGTGTTCTTTACTGGGTGGATGAGCAACTGGTGGCGTTCAACCTGATCCTGGTGGACGAACACCGGCTGGTGGACAAGTTTTTCGGGCATGACGTCGCGTTCACCCGTGACTACAACCTGTACTTCCGTAGCTGGTTGACCAATGTCGACTACTGTATTCAACACAATATTGCCGTGTATGAGTGCGGCCAGGCCGGGTATGCGAGTAAGCTGCGCCTGGGTTGTGAGTTCCAGGGCAACAGTGTGTTTTTCCGCCACCGCAACCGGCTGGTCAACGGCCTGCTCAAGCTTGTAAAACTGTTTATTCGACCGGATCGTTCCGACCCTGCCATGGCTGCTGCGATAAGCGAAACCTGATGATCACCAAGACCCGCCAGAAAGCCCGCCCCTTTGCCATTTCGCGCTGGAGCGTCCAGCGCAAGCTGGTGCTGGCGTTCTGGTTGGTCAGCGTGATTCCCACCATGATCGCCGCCGAACTGGCGGCCACCACGCTTTCGCAGATCTTCGACAGCAACGTGCGCATCTGGCTGCAGGAGTCGACCAAGATCGTCAAGGACGAGATCGGCGACATCCTTCACGACAACGCGCGCATGGCCAAGTTGTTCCTGCGCTACACCAGCCCGCCCTCGAGCCGGCAAGCCGCCAAGCATGACCGCCTGACCGCCGATATTGCCGACGCCACCGATATCGACGTGGTGGCACTGATTCGCGTGAGCGACCACAAGCTGGTGTTCAGCACTGCCTCCGACGACATCATCAAGCAGATCAGCCTCACCAGTAACGCCGTATTACAGACCGTTCAGGTGGCTGGGGTGAGCACAGGTGTGGTGGTGTCCACCTTCGAGACCACCCAGGACGGCGTCGATTATGTGCTGCTGGTAGCCACTTACCTGGACAGCAGTTTCCTCACCAGCGTCGCCGACGTGCACTCCCTCGACCTGCGCCTGTACCTGGCCAACCCCAATGGCTTCTCAGAGATTTTCTCGACCCAGCGCTTTGAAGATCACCCGTCGCGCATCCCCAAGAACGTCGAAATCGCCATGCGCAGCACCAAGCAGCCGAGCGAGCAGTTCACCAACAACTACAGCGGGTTGTACTGGCCGATCTTCAACGACGCCGGTGAGCTGCAAGGTGTGATCTTCAGCGGCTTGCTGCGCCACACCAGCCTGGTGGGGCTGGTGAATCAGAGCAATCTGTTCGTGCTGATCTTCCTGCTCAGTTCGGCGCTGTCGCTGGCCGCCGGGGTGTTGGTGTCGCGGCGCCTGACCAAGCCGCTGCGGGACCTGTCCCAGGGCGTAAGCGCAGTGATTTCCGGTGATTACGCGCACCGCGTGGTGGTTAGCGGTGGCGACGAGCTGGCGCAGTTGAGCAGTACCTTCAACCACATGACCGAACGCCTGGGCGAGTTGCATCACCTTGAAGCCCAGCTACGTCGACGTGATCGCCTGCACGCCCTGGGTGAAGTCGCCATGGGCCTGGCCCACGAAATCCGCAACCCGCTGGGCATCATCAAGACGGCGACACAGTTGCTGCACCGCCGCGCCGACCTGGCGGAAACCGACAAGCGCCATCTGGAATATGTGGTCAGCGAGGTCAGCCGCATCAACGACCTGATCACCGAATTCCTCGACTTTGCCAAGCCCAATCCGCCATTGCGCGTGTTGCTGCCGGCGCGCCCGTTGGTGGAGGAAATCCTCGGCTTCTGCGCGCCGGAACTGGCCACCCATAACATCGACGCGCACATCGACGACCAGGCACCCGGAGCGACGATCTACGCGGATGCCAAGCAGCTCAAGCAGGCGTGCCTCAACCTGATCCTCAACGCCATCGACGCGATGCCCGAAGGCGGGCGCCTGACCCTGGGCATTCGCACGGAAGGCGAGAACACGCTGATCAGCATCACCGACACCGGCCAAGGCATTCCGGCGGACATGATCGAGCGCATCTTCACGCCATTTGTCACCACCAAGGCGTCGGGCACGGGGTTGGGCCTGGCCAAAGTCTATTCGATCATGGAAAGTCACGACGGCAGCATCGAATGTGCCAGTGAGAAAGATGCCGGCGCCACCTTCAGCCTGTACATTCCGGCGAGTGGCGAAGACGACGAGGACAGTCATGACGCATAACATTCTGGTAGTCGACGACGAACCCAAGCTCTGCGACCTGTTGGCCTCGGCCCTGGGCCAGAACGACGTGCAGGTGTTTGTCGCCGGCAACGGCCTGCACGCGCTCAAGGTGCTGGAGCAGGAAGACATCGACCTGGTGATCAGCGACTGGCGCATGCCAGGCATGGACGGGCCGGCGTTGCTGGCCGAGATCAAGGTGCGCTACCCCCATGTGCCGGTGATCGTGATGACCGCCTACAGCACAGTGAAAAACGCCGTGCAGTCGATGCGCAACGGCGCTTACGACTACATCGCCAAGCCGTTCGATATCGACGAGCTGGACATCACCGTGGCCAAGGCCCTGCAATTTCGCGACATCATGCGCGACAACGCGCGCATGCGTGCCGAGCTGGACGAGCACGCGCAGTTCGACAGCCTGGTGGGTGACAGCCCGGCGTTTCGCAAGGTGCTGCAAGCCGTGGATTCTGTGCGCGACAGCAGCGCCACCATCTTGCTGACCGGCGAAAGCGGCACTGGCAAGGAAATGGTCGCCCGCGCTATTCACAAGCATGGCAGCCGCGCCGACAAGCCCTTCGTGGCGGTCAATTGCGCGGCCATCCCGGAAGGGCTGCTGGAAAGCGAAATGTTCGGCCATCGCAAAGGCGCGTTTACCGGCGCCGTGGCGGACCGGGTAGGGCGCTTCCAGCAGGCGGACAAGGGCACGCTGTTTCTCGATGAAGTGGGTGATATGCCCCTGGCGTTGCAGGCCAAGATCCTGCGGGCGTTGCAGGAGCGGGTGATTGAGCCTGTGGGCGATCCCCGCGAACGCAAGGTCGACGTGCGCGTAATCGCCGCGACCAACAAGAATCTGCTGGAAGCGGTGGCCAACAAGGAGTTTCGCGAAGACTTGTACTACCGCCTCAACGTGTTCCCGATTCCCCTGCCGTCCTTGCGTGAGCGGGGGGAAGACATCGCGCCCCTGGCCCGTCACTTCGCCCAGACCCTCAGCGCTACAGCGGGTAAACGCATCACCGGCTTCAGCCCTGAGGCGTTGCAGGCCATGGCGGCGTATCACTGGCCAGGCAATATCCGTGAACTGCAGAACTGCGTAGAGCGCGCGACCATCGTGGCGGCGTCGCCGGTGATCGAGGACATCGACTTGCCGGGTTACTTGTTTGCTTCGAAACCAAGCGAGGAGGGTGTGACGGCGATCCTCAGCGATGGGCCGGGCATTCCCCAGGACCTGGACGCGGCGCTGGCGGAGGTGGAGAAGGCCTACATACTCGCGGCGTTGCAGGAGAGCAACGGCGTGCAGGCTGCTGCGGCGGCGAAGATCGGGATTTCGGAGCGCAGCTTCTGGTATCGGCTGAAGAAGCTGGGCATCCAAGTCGACAAAATAGTCCGCTGACCTGTCTGATACACCTCAATCTAAATGTGGGAGCTGGCTTGCCTGCGATAGCGGTGTATCAGTCAGCTCATTTGGCACTGACATACCGCTATCGCAGGCAAGCCAGCTCCCACAGTTTTTGACCGAGTTGTGTCAGGCGTGTAGGCGGACCCAGACGCTCACCAACACCGTCGCGGCTATTAGCCATGCGACTGCGGCCACAGCTAACGAAGCTTCCAGCCGCATCCGATCGACCATCACATACAACGTCGCCAAATACACAAAGTACGGAATGATCGACCACATCCCGAACAGGATCGTGGTCTTCAAGTCGTCCACCGAACGGCCTTTGCCAACGATGTAGTGGGCGATCAAGGCAAAGGTCGGAAACAGCGGTACCAAACCTGCGATGTAATAGTTCTTGGTCTTGGCCAGCGCGGCCAGGATCAATACCACTGCCGCGCCCAGGGCGGCCTTCAAGAACAGATCCATCAGTGGCTCAATCCGTATTTTTTGACTTTGTCGAACAGCGTGGTCTTGGCCATCCCCAGTTCCTGGCTGGCCTGGGTCAGGTTGCCGCCGCTGCGTTGCAAGGCATCGTTGAGCAGGTTGCGCTCGAACGCTTCTACCGCTTCGGTGAAGGCCAGGCCCTGGCTGCCGCTGCTGGCGCCGCTTTTCTTGAAGGCTGGCAGGCCCAGGGCGAAGCGTTCGGCGACGTTGCGCAGCTCACGCACGTTGCCCGGCCAGTCGTGGCTCATCAGGCTCGACAGGGTCTGGTTGTCCAGCTCCGGCACGCTACGGTCAAAACGCAGCGACGACTGCTGCAGGAAGTGTTCGAACAGCTGCAGGATGTCTTCACGGCGCTCGCGCAATGGCGGCAGTTCCAGGGTCACTACGTTGAGGCGATAGTACAGGTCGCTGCGGAACTGGTTGGCACGGCTCAGTTCGTCGAGGTCGGACTTGGTGGCAGCGATCACCCGGCAATCCACCGCCACGCTCTGGTTCGAACCCAGGCGCTCCAGGGTGCGCTCCTGCAACACCCGCAGCAGTTTGATCTGCAGGTTGATCGGCATGCTTTCCACTTCATCGAGGAACAGCGTGCCTTCGTGAGCGTGTTCGATCTTGCCGATGCGACGTTTGCCTGCACCGGTGAAAGCGTTGGCTTCGTGGCCGAAAATCTCGCTTTCGAACAGGTTCTCCGGCAGGCCGCCGCAGTTCAGGGCGACGAACTGGTGGGCGTGACGCCGGCTGAAATCATGCAGGCAGCGCGCGACGAGTTCCTTGCCGGTGCCAGTCTCACCTTCGATCAGCACATTGGCCGAGGTGTCTGCGACGTTGGCGATCAGCTCGCGCAGGTTTTGCATGGCTGGCGAGCGGCCGATGATGCGGCCTTCCAGCGAATCGCGCTCGGCCAATTGGCGGCGCAACGACCAGACTTCCCGTGCCAACCCGCGCTGCTCCAGGGCGCGACGCGCCACGTCGACCAGGCGTTCGGGGGAGAAGGGTTTTTCCATGAAGTCATAAGCGCCATTGCGCATGGCGCCGACGGCCATGGAGATATCGCCATGCCCGGTGATCAGCACCACCGGCAGGCTTTTATCCAGGGCCTTGAGGCGGGTGAGCAGTTCCAGGCCGTCAATGCCTGGCAAGCGAATGTCGCTGATCACGATGCCCGCGAAGTTCTCGCCGATGCGCTTCAACGCTTCTTCAGCGCTGCCCACGCCGACACTGGGAATGTCTTCCAGGGCCAGGGCCTGCTGGCAGCCGAGCAGCACATGGGGATCGTCTTCGACGATCAGCACGGTGAGCTCGTCTTTAATGGCTTTAGCGTCTGTATTCATGTCGACTCAGCTTTTTGAGCGCCCGCCAACGGCAGGCACAAGACAAAGGCCGTTCCACCACTGGCCGGGTGTTCCACGGCGAGGTTGCCGCCGGTGGCCGCCGCGAGGCTGGCGGACAGCGTCAGGCCCAGGCCCAGGCCTTGCTCGCCGGGCTTGGTGGTGAAGAACGGTTCAAACAAATGCTTGCGCGCCTCGGCGTCGATACCGTGGCCATTATCGCGCACGTGCAGGCGATATTTGCCCTCGCTGCTGCTGCCCTCCAGCCACAGCTCGGGCGCGGGTTGGGCCTGCATGGCGTCCAGGGCATTGCCGATCAGGTTGACCAGGATCTGCTCCAGGCGCGTCTGGTCGATTTGCAATTGAGCGTGGGAAAAGTCGCGGTGTAGGGTCAGCGGCAGGCTGTCCAAGCGTGCGCCAAGTACCTGGAAGGCTGCGTCGACCGCTTTGGCCAGGCTGGCTTCACCCTGGTCATCGCCGCGCCGGGCGAAGGAGCGCAGGCTGGCGGTGATGCGGCCCATGCGGTCGATCAGTTCGTTGATGGTCTTGAGGTTGGCGCTGGCGGTGTCGAGGGCACCGCGCTCAAGGAAGCGCACGGTATTGCCGGACAAGGTGCGCAGCGCCGCCAGTGGCTGGTTCAATTCGTGGGCGATGCTGGTGGACATCTGGCCGATGGCCGCCAGTTTGCCGGCCTGCACCAGCTCATCCTGGGCGCGGCGCAGCGTCTCTTCGGCCTGGCGTCGTTCGCGGATCTGGCCCTTGAGCCGTTCGTTGCTGGCGCGCAGGTCGGCAGTGCGCTCGGCAATTCTCCGTTCCAACTGGCTGTTGGCTTCCTGAAGGGCTTCACGGGCGGCGAGGCGGGTGGCGATGACCTTGCGCCGCTCGTTCCAGGCGATCAGCAAAAACGCCACCAGGCCAAACGCGACAGCGACCAAAATGCCCTGGTTGATCGCGGCGCGGCGCAAGTCGTTGAGCGGCGTGAGCAAGGTGAAATTCCACGGCGTGTCATTCAGCGGGCGGGTTTGCGCCAGGTAGCTGACTTCGTGCTCGTCGTTGACCACTTCGCTGTTGGCCGGAAAGGTCAGTTTTTCGGTGCCTTCGTTGAGACGCTCGCGGGCCAGGGGCTCCAGTTCGTTCAGCGTTGCCCAGTAATATTGCAGGCTATGGGCCAGGCGGTCCTTGGTGTCATCGCTCAGCGGGCGCACGGCCTTGAGGCGGCGGGCCGGGTCGCTGGAAAGGATGATGATGCCGTTCTCGTCGCTCACAAAGGCTTCGAGGCGCGCGCGCTGCCAGCGCTCTTCGAGGGCTTCGAGGCGCACCTTGACCACCGCGACGCCGATGATCTTGCCGTGCTCTTCCAGGCCATGGGCCAGGTAGTAGCCGGGTTCGCCGTTGGTGCTGCCGATACCGTAGAAACGGCCCGGCTGGCCACGCACGGCATTCTGGAAATAGGCACGGAAGGACAGGTCTTCACCCTGGTAACTGTCGGCATCGCGCCAGTTACTGGTGGCCAGCACGCGGCCAGTGGTGTCCATCACGTAGATGGCCCGACTGCGACTGCGTCGGTTCAGGCCTTCGAGGTAATCGTTGACGGTCTTGCGGGTTTCCTGGTTCGGATCGGCCAGCAGCGTGGAGACGCTGGACTCCAGTTCGAGCAGGCTGGGCAGGTAGGTGTATTTGCTCAGTTCACTTTCGACGGTGCGGGCATGCAGCTCCAGCTGGCGTTCGCCGGTGTCGCTGAGGGTGCGGATGCCGTAGTACTCACTGACCCAGAAGCCGATGAAACCCAGGCCGATCATCAGGGCGATGATCAACGGCGGCAGGAACAGTTGGCGGATCAGGCGTGGTTTCACGGCAAGTGATGGCGGTGCGGCGCGAAATTGGTTGGGGTCGCATTTCATCACAGATGCCTTGGGTCAGCTACCGCGGCTGCCTACTGTAGGAGCGAG
>NZ_JACAQP010000021.1:97216-102593 GCF_013387025.1 Pseudomonas reactans
AGGAGCGAGTTGCTTTTTAGTGCTGCAGGATTTTCTCAAGGAAGTGCTGCGCGCGTTCGGAGCGGGCGCTGATGTCGCCGAAGAATTCTTCTTTCGGGCAGTCTTCGATGATCTTGCCGGCGTCCATGAAGATCACGCGGTCGGCCACTTTGCGGGCGAAGCCCATTTCGTGGGTCACGCACATCATGGTCATGCCTTCGTGGGCCAGTTGCACCATTACGTCGAGTACTTCGTTGACCATTTCCGGGTCGAGGGCCGAGGTTGGTTCGTCGAACAGCATGACGATCGGGTCCATGGCCAGGGCGCGGGCAATCGCCACGCGTTGTTGCTGACCACCGGAGAGTTGGCCAGGGTGCTTGTGGGCGTGTGCTGACAGGCCGACGCGGTCGAGCAGTTGCAGGCCTTTCTTGGTGGCTTCTTCCTTGCTGCGGCCGAGTACCTTGATCTGCGCGATGGTCAGGTTCTCGGTGATGGTCAGGTGCGGGAACAGTTCGAAGTGCTGGAACACCATGCCCACGCGCGAACGCAGTTTCGGCAGGTTGGTCTTCGGGTCGGCGATGGAGGTGCCGTCGACCACGATATCGCCCTTCTGGAACGGTTCCAGCGCGTTGACGCACTTGATCAGGGTGGATTTGCCCGAGCCCGAAGGCCCGCACACCACGATCACTTCGCCTTTTTTAACCTCGGTGCTGCAATCGGTCAGCACCTGGAAGTCGCCATACCACTTGTTGATGTTCTTGATAGAGATCATACGGCAAACCTTTTTTGCAGACGCTTGACCAGCAGCGAGGCGGAAAAGCTGATGATGAAGTAGACGACACCGGCAAAGATCAGGAACTCGTTGGAGCGGCCGATGATGTCGCCGTTGGAGCGGGCGGAGTTGAGGAAGTCCACCAGGCCCACGGTGTAGACCAGCGAGGTGTCCTGGAACAGGATGATCGACTGTTGCAGCAGCAACGGGGTCATCTTGCGGAACGCCTGGGGCAGGATGATCAGGCGCATGGTCTGGCCATAGGTCATGCCCATCGCCTGTGCCGCCGCCATCTGGCCTTTAGGGATCGACTGCACGCCGGCCCGTACGATTTCGCAGAAGTACGCGGCTTCGAACATCATGAAGGCCACGACGCAGGAGGTGAACGCACCGATCGGCGTGTCTTCGCCGGTGATCCAGCGCAACACGAACGGCACCGCCAGGTAGAACCAGGTGATCACCAGCAGCAGCGGGATCGAGCGGAAGTAGTTCACATAAGCGCCGGCCACGCGCGACAGCAGTTTGCTGGACGACAGGCGCATCAGCGCCAGGACCGTACCCAGCGCAATGCCGCCGACCACGCCCATGACCATCAACTGCAAGGTCATGACCATGCCGTTCCACAGGCCTGGGATAGCGGGGATGATGCCGCTGAAATCGAAGTCCATTATTTACCCCCCACGGAGATCAGGCCGGGCACTGCGACTTTCTTCTCGACCAGGCGCATGAGCAGCATCAGGCTCATGTTCAGGGTGAAGTAGATCAGCGTGGCCAGGGTGAAGGCTTCAAACAGGTTGGCCGAGAACTCGGCGGTCTGTTTGGTTTGCGCCAGCAGTTCCATCAGGCCGATCAAGGACGCCACGGAGGAGTTCTTGAAGACGTTGAGGAATTCCGAGGTGAGCGGCGGAATGATGATCCGGTAGGCTTGTGGCAGCAGCACGTTCCAGTAGATCTGCGGCAGCTTGAAGCCCATGGCGCGCGCAGCGGATTCCTGGCCGCGTGGCAGCGCCTGGATGCCGGTACGCACTTGCTCACACACACGGGCGGCGGTGAACAAGCCCAGGCACACGACAACGCTCAGGTAGGCCGAGGTGGTCGGGTTGAGGTCTTGTTTGTACCAGTCCTGCAGGTTCTGCGGCAGCATGTCGGGTACCAGGAAGTACCAGATGAACAGCTGAACCAGCAGCGGCACGTTACGAAACAGTTCCACGTAGCAGGTCGCGATGCCCGATACGATGCGGTTTGGCACGGTGCGCATGACGCCCAGAATGGACCCCAGCAGCAAGGCGATAATCCATGCCACGACAGCGATGGCGATGGTCCAGCCCAAGCCGGCGATGTACCAGTCGAGATAAGTCTCGCTGCCCACGCCAGTGGACTTGAAGAACACGCCCCAGTCCCAGTTGTAATTCATTAGGGTCTCCCCTCGAAGTCGATCGATGTACAAGCACCCGCTTGGGGAAGATCCTTTCCCGCCTGACGGTGAACGCCAGGCACACGCGATCGGCTCGAAAACCGCCAGGTCGAGTGTTCCAAAATAAAGCCAGCAGGTAGTAACAGACGCCTGAGGGAGGTTGGCTCCCTCAGGAGATAAGCTTAGTCAGGTATCAGATTTTTACGTCAGGCGCTGGCTTGTCGCTTGGGTTGGCGATCAGCTCCTTCACCTTGTCGCTCATCGGGAAGTTCAGGTTCAGGCCTTTTGGTGGGATCGGGCTCTCGAACCACTTGCTGTAGATCTTGTTGATCTCGCCGGATTTGTACAGGGCAACGATGGCGTCATCGACCGCTTTCTTGAAGGATGGGTCGTCTTTACGCACCATGCACGCGTAGGCTTCGAAGGATTGCGGAGTACCGGTGATGACCCAGTCGTCCGGCTTCTTGGCCTTGGCTTCTTCACCGGCCAGCAGGGCATCGTCCATCATGAAGGCAACGGCACGGCCGCTTTCCAGCATCTGGAAGGATTCGCCGTGGTCTTTGGCGGAGATGACGTTCATGCCCATTTGCTTGTCGGCGTTCATCGCTTTGATGATGCGCTCGGACGTGGTGCCAGCGGTGGTCACGACGTTCTTGCCTTTCAGGTCAGCGAAGTCGGCGTAGGTCGGCTTGCCATCCTTGTCTTTCTTGACCAGCAGACGGGTGCCGATTTCGAAGATGTTGACGGTGAAATCAACTTGCTGGGCGCGTTCGGCGTTGTTGGTGGTGGAGCCGCACTCGAGGTCCGCAGTGCCGTTCTGGATCAGCGGAATACGGGTTTGCGAGGTGACCAGGTTGTACTTGGCCTTCAGGTCGGGTTTGTTCAGGTCTTTTTTCAGTTGCTCGACGACGGCCAACTGAATGTCATGGGAGTAGCCCACGGGTTTGCCCGAACCATCCGCGATGTAGGAAAACGGAATGGAGCTGTCGCGGTGAGCGAGAGTGATGGTGCCGGAGTCGTTGATCTTCTTCAGCGTGCCGGTGAGTTCGGCGGCGAAAACTGGAGTGCTGATCAGAGCAGCAGCGATAGCTGCGCCCAGAATATGGGGAACGATGCGCATCAATACTTCCTCGACATTTGTTTTTTTTATGAAGCCGGCTAAACGGCTCTCTTGTACAGCGAATGCCCGTGACGGCTCCTGAGGCGTCCCAGGCAATCGTCCAAGAGTGTAGAGCATGAGTCGTGCCAGGCCTGAAATAAATGATTAACTATTTGATATATATGAAGATTAACTTTGTATGACGCGCTGAATTTCACGTTTTAATCCGGCAAACCGAATAGGCCTTAGTGCGGCGTTCGGAAAACCGAATGTTGTGCGGCATCTCTGTAGGAGCGAGCTTGCTCGCGAAAAAAACGCAAAAACGCCGCGTTTATGCTGGATAAACGCGGCGTTCTCAGGTGTTTCGCGAGCAAGCTCGCTCCTACACAGGAAGGGATCAGGCTGCTTCGATCTTGCTGCGGTTCTGCTCAACAGTGGACAGGTAACGCTGCACGTTGGCCTGTTCTTCCGGGGTGGTGAACAGGCCCAGCTTGGTGCGGCGCCACAGCACGTCCTGAGGTTGGGTCGCCCATTCCTCGGCGCACAGGTAATCAACCTCGCGGGTGTACAGGCCACCGCCCAGGTGCTCGCCCAGGTCCGCCAGCGACTGCACGCCTTCCAGCAGGCGCCAGGTGCGGCTGCCGTAGGTGGTGGACCAGCGGCGCGCGATTTCACTCGGCACCCAGTCGAATTTGCTACGGATGGCCTCGGCCAGGGCTTCTGGTGTGGTCATGTCTTCGCCGCCCGGCAGGCTGGCTTTGGCGGTCCAGCTTGGGCGCATCTGGGTGAAATACGGCGCGAGTTGCGCCATCGCCGACTCGGCAAGCTTGCGATAGGTGGTCAGCTTGCCGCCGAATACCGACAGAATCGGCGCCTCGCCCGTGCCACCGGACAGTGCCAGGGTGTAGTCGCGGGTGATGGCCGATGGGTTATCCGACTCGTCGTTGCACAGCGGGCGCACGCCGGAGTAGGTGTGGACGATGTCGTCGCGGCTCAACTGCTTTTTGAAATGCGCGTTGACCACTTTCAGCATGTAGTCCGTTTCACCTTCGGTGATCGCAACGGCAGCCGGGTCACCGGTGTATTCGCGGTCGGTGGTGCCAATGATGGTCAGGTGGTTCAGGTACGGAATGGTGAAGACGATGCGCTGGTCTTCGTTCTGCAGGATATGCGCGTGGGCGCCTTCGTAGAGTTTCGGCACGATCAGGTGGCTGCCCTGGATCAGGCGGATGCCGTAAGGCGAATCCAGCTTCAGGTCGTCCTTGATGAACTTGGCGACCCACGGGCCGGCGGCGTTCACCAGTGCGCGAGCACGGATCGAGAACAGGCTGCCATCGGCGCGTTCCATGTTCATTTCCCACATGCCGTTGCTGCGGTGGGCGCTGATGCAGCGGGTCTGGGTGTGGATGTGCGCGCCTTTTTCGCGGGCGGCCATGGCGTTCAGCACGACGAGACGGGCGTCATCCACCCAGCAGTCGGAATATTCGAAGCCTTTGGTGATTTCGCTTTTCAGCGGGCTGTCGGGGCCGAACTTGAGGCTTTTCGAGCCGGCGAGTTTTTCGCGCTTGCCGAGGTTGTCATACAGGAACAGACCGGCACGGATCATCCACGCCGGGCGCAGGTGCGGGCGGTGCGGCAATACGAAACGCATTTGCTTGACGATATGCGGGGCCTTGGCCAGCAATACTTCACGCTCGGCCAGGGCTTCGCGCACCAGGCGGAATTCGTAATGTTCGAGGTAGCGCAGGCCACCGTGGATCAGCTTGCTGCTGGCGGACGAGGTGTGGCTGGCCAGGTCGTCCTTTTCGCAAAGGAATACCGACAATCCGCGACCGGCTGCGTCTGCTGCAATGCCGACGCCATTGATCCCGCCACCGATAACGGCAACGTCATAGACTTCGGCAAGCGGTGGAGCAGGCAAGGTGGAAGGGTTCATCGGCTGGCCTCGCGATTTTTTCGTCTTGGAATTCGAACATTAATGTTCATTTGCGAAAATGGTAGCCGATAAATGCGCGCACAGCCACCCGACTTCGATTGAAAAAACTCATCGAAGGGCGGGAAAAGGAAAATTTGTGAACATTATGTTCGGCTTAAAGTCACATTTGTGGCGAGC
>NZ_JACAQP010000021.1:102673-125911 GCF_013387025.1 Pseudomonas reactans
GAGCCTCAGACGACTTCCAACCGGACCTTATGCTGGTTCAGCAACTGCACCAACGCCGGCACCGGCTGCTGATCGGTCACCAGGCAGTCCACCAAACTGATCGGCCCCAGGCGAATCATGGCATTGCGCCCGAATTTGCTGGAGTCCGCTGCCAGGATCACCTGGCGTGCATTGGCGATGATCGCCTGCGAAACCCGTACTTCCTGGTAGTCGAAATCCAACAGACTGCCGTCCTCATCGATACCACTGATACCCACAAGGGCAAAGTCGACCTTGAACTGGTTGATGAAGTCGACACTCGCCTGACCCACCACGCCACCGTCACGCCGAACGTTACCGCCGGTCAACAACACGTCGAAGTCGTCCTTGGCACTGAGCATGGTGGCGACGTTGAGGTTGTTGGTGATGATTTTCAGGTGATTGTGGTTGAGCAACGCACGGGCGATGGACTCGGTGGTGGTGCCGATATTGATGAACAGCGAGGCGTGATCGGGGATCTGCGCGGCGATGGCTTCGCCAATGCGCTGTTTCTCGTCGCGCATCTGGTCGGCGCGCATGGCGTAGGCGGTGTTCTCGACACTGGAGTCATAGGCCGCGCCGCCGTGGTAGCGGCGCAGCAGATTGGCGTCCGCCAGTTGGTTGATATCGCGGCGGATGGTTTGCGGGGTGACAACGAATAGCTGCGCCATTTCCTCGATGCTGACGTAGCCGCGTTCGCGGACCAGCTCGAGGATTTGTTGTTGGCGGGGAGGCAGATTCATGGGGCGTCCTTTGGGCTGCCATACAAAAGTGGCCCATGATGACGCAGGAATTCGCTCCCTGCCAGTTACAACCGGACGTTGGCTTATTCAGCGCCTTCGTGAGGCTCCCAGTCACGGGTGCGGCTGACCGCTTTTTGCCAGCCGGCGTAGAGCTTCTCTTTGGCCGCTTCGTCCAACTGCGGTTCGAATTCGCGCTCGATCACTGCCTTGCCGCGCAACTCTTCCAGGCTGCCCCAGAAGCCGCACGCCAGGCCGGCCAGGTAGGCCGCGCCGAGTGCAGTGGTCTCGCGCATTTGCGGGCGCTCAACCTGGGTGCCGAGGATGTCGGCCTGGAATTGCATCAGGAAGTTGTTGGCCACGGCGCCACCGTCCACACGCAGGGCTTTGAGGCGTTCGCCGGAGTCCTGTTGCATGGCGTCGAGCACGTCGCGGGTCTGGTAGGCAATCGACTCCAGGGCTGCACGAATAATGTGATCCACGCGTACGCCACGGGTCAGGCCGAACAGCGCGCCACGGGCGTACGGGTCCCAGTACGGAGCGCCCAGGCCGGTGAAGGCCGGCACCAGGTACACGCCGTTGCTGTCCTTGACCTTGCCGGCGAAGTATTCAGTGTCGTGGGCGTCGTTGATGATCTTCAGTTCATCACGCAGCCATTGCACGGTGGAGCCGCCGTTGAACACCGCACCTTCCAGGGCGTAGGCGACTTCGCCACGTGGGCCGCAAGCGATGGTGGTGAGCATGCCGTGCTTGGATTTCACCGCTTTGTCGCCGGTGTTCATCAACAGGAAGCAGCCGGTGCCGTAGGTGTTCTTGGCCTGACCGGCTTCGACGCACATCTGGCCGAACAGGGCGGCTTGTTGGTCGCCGGCGATACCGCCGATGGCGATGCCGCTCTTGGTGCGGCCGTAGATTTCGGACGAGGACTTAACTTCCGGCAGCATCTCGCGTGGGATGTCGAGGATCTCCAGCATCTTCGCATCCCACTCCAGGGTGTGGATGTTGAAGAGCAGGGTGCGCGAGGCGTTGGTGTAGTCGGTGACGTGGGTCTTGCCACCGGTAAATTTCCAGATCAGCCAGCTGTCGACGGTGCCGAACAGCAGTTCGCCATTGCGCGCACGCTCGCGGCTGCCTTCGACATTGTCGAGTATCCACTTGAGCTTGGTGCCGGAGAAGTACGGGTCGGTGACCAGGCCAGTGGTGTCACTGATGTACTGCTCGTGGCCGTCGCGCTTGAGCTGCTGGCAGATCTCGGTGCTGCGGCGGCACTGCCAGACGATCGCGTTGTAGATCGGGCGGCCAGTGACCTTGTCCCACACCACGGTGGTTTCACGCTGGTTGGTGATACCGATGGCGGCGACCTGATCATGGTGCAGGCCGGCCTGGGCCAGGGCCTCGACCATCACCGCGCTCTGGGTGGCGAAGATTTCCATCGGGTCATGTTCGACCCAGCCCGCTTGCGGGTAGTGCTGGGCGAATTCGCGCTGGGCGGTGCAGACCACGTTGGCGTCACGATCGAAGATGATCGCCCGGGAACTGGTGGTGCCTTGGTCAAGGGCAATGATGTAGTTCTTATTCTGAATATCGGTCATGTCGAATGCCTTGGAAAATAAGAAAATCGGTAATCAGCCTGGGCTACAAAAGGGCAGGTGCCCAGGCTGGCGCTATCAGGAAATACGGGTCTTGCCGTTGACAGCCGTGTCAGGTGTTTCTTCATCTATAGCAGGTGCGGCGCTCGGCAGATGGCGGGCAATCAGCCCGCGATAGGCAGCAGCACCGAGGCAGGCGCCGACGATCGGCGCGAAAATCGGCACCAGGAAGTAAGGAATATCGCGACCACCGGTAAAGGCCATTTCACCCCAGCCCGCGAAAAAGGTCATCAGCTTGGGCCCGAAATCCCGCGCCGGGTTCATCGCAAAGCCGGTCAACGGGCCCATGGCGCTGCCAATCACCGCGATCAGCAGGCCGATCAGCAGCGGGGCCAGCGGGCCGCGTGGCAAGCCGTTGTTGTCATCGGTGAGGGCCATGATCACGCCCATCAGGATTGCTGTAATGACCATTTCCACCAGGAACGCCTGGGCGGTGCTCAGCAGCGCATGGGGGTAGGTGGAGAACACCGACGCCAATTCCAGGCTGGCCTGGGAGCCGCGTACCATGTGGTGGGTTTGTTCGTAATCGAAAAACAGGTTGCTGTAGAGCGTGTACACCAAGGCCGCCGAGCAAAAGGCGCCGGCGATCTGGGCGAGGATATAGAAGGGCAGTTTGCGCTTGTCGAAGTCAGCGAAAATACACAGGGCAATACTGACGGCGGGGTTGAGGTGGGCCCCGGAAATGCCGGCGCTCAGGTAGATCGCCATGCTGACGCCGACCCCCCAGATGATACTGATCTCCCACAAGCCAAAGCTGGCTCCCGCGACCTTGAGCGCAGCGACGCATCCTGTACCGAAGAAGATCAGAAGCGCAGTCCCCAGGAATTCGGCCATGCATTGGCTCGAAAGTGAAGGCTGTTGAAGAGCAGTTGTCATGGAAAACCTCAGTTGTTGTTCTTGTCTGGCGCACAACCTCAACGGATTGTTGCGCGATTTTCACCGTGGCAAGGATCCCCATCCCGGTCGCGGCTTACTGCTTCAATACTGTGGAGCTATTCCTACAGTATTCGGAAACGAAAAAATATAGACAAGAATGACGGCTGTCAAAGGTCGAAAGTGAACCGTCAGTCACTTTCAAACTATTGGTCTGGTGAATGATCACGCTTGTCACATTGTGCGCGTACCTTAAGAGTGGGCGGCCTAGAGCGTTTTGTGTGGGCTTGGCCTAGAATTGGCCATCTGTTTGCCACGCCTCGGAGCCGCCATGACGCCCGCATTGGACCTGTTGAAAAAAGTTCGCGCCGAACATCGTATCCACAGTTATGAACACGACCCCAAGGCGGCGTCCTATGGGCTGGAGGCCGCGGAAAAATTGGGCCTCGACCCGGCGCAGGTGTTCAAGACCTTGTTGGCTAGCAGCGAGAAGGGCGAATTGTTGGTGGCGGTGGTGCCGGTCGTCGGAAGTCTGGACCTGAAGGCTCTCGCTCACGCGGCAGGCGTCAAGAAAGTCGAAATGGCCGACCCGGCGGCGGCGCAGCGTTCAACCGGTTACCTGCTGGGCGGCATCAGCCCGTTGGGGCAAAAGAAACGTCTGCGCACGTTTATCGATGCAACGGCGCAACCCTTTGCAACGATTTTTGTAAGTGCGGGGAGAAGGGGCTTGGAAGTTGAATTGCCGGCGGCGGTGCTGGCTGAACATACCCAGGCCAAATTCGCAGAAATTGGCCGGGTATAACGATCACTGTAGGAGCGAGCTTGCTCGCGAAAATCGCGAATGATAACGCGGGCTTCCTGAATGAGCCTGTTGCTCTCAGGTTTTTCGCGAGCAAGCTCGCTCCTACAGGGCCTGGAACAACACCAGGTGTTCGGCCGCCACACGGATCCCCACATCCGCGCCGACCTGATGGTCGGCATGGCTCGGGAAAATCGACTCCAATTGCGCGCCGGTCGGCAGTTGCAGGCGGTACAAGGTCGATGCGCCGAGAAAGGTCTTGCCGACGATCCGCGCTTTCAACGCGCTGTCCGGGGCGTAGACGATGTCGTCCGGGCGCAGCAGCACATCCACCGCACCACCGGTAGGCCAGGTGTAGGCGCGGTTGCCGCGCAATTCACCCAGTTCGGTGCTGACCGATTCCGGCGAACTCAATTGGCCACGGATGAAGTAACCCTGGCCGATAAAGCTGGCGACATAAGGCGTCTGCGGTTCGTGATAGAGGTTGTAGGGTGTATCCCACTGCTCCAGACGACCCTCCTTGAAAACCCCGACCTGGTCGCTGACGGCAAAGGCTTCTTCCTGGTCATGGGTCACCAGGATCGCACTGGTGCCGCGTGCCTTGAGGATGTCGCGGACCTCATGGCTGAGCTTGCGGCGCAACTCGCCGTCCAGGTTGGAGAAGGGTTCATCCAGCAGCAACAGGGCCGGTTCCGGCGCCAAAGCGCGGGCGAGGGCGACGCGTTGTTGCTGGCCGCCGGAAAGTTCGTGGGGAAAGCGCTTGCCGAGGTCCTTCAAGTTGACCAGTTCCAGCAACTCAGCCACCACGCGGTCTTTCTGCGGATGCTTGCGAATGCCGAAGGCAATGTTGTCGGCCACGCTGAGGTGCGGAAACAGTGCGTAGTCCTGGAACACCATGCCGATACGACGTTTCTCCGGTGCCAGTGTGAAACCGGCACTGGAGATCACTTCGCCCGCCAGGCTGATCTCGCCATCGTGCACCGGCTCAAACCCGGCAATCGCACGTAGCGTGGTGGTCTTGCCGCAACCCGAAGAGCCGAGCAGGCAACCGATGTCGCCGGCATTGAGGTGCAGGTTGAGGTTCTGCACCACCCGTTGATCTTGATAGCCGCATGCCAGATTGCGCAGGTTCAGCAGTAATGGCTGGCTCATGCGTGGTGGTACGACGGCGGAACGAGGAATTCAAGCAGGGCCTTTTGCGCATGCAGGCGGTTTTCGGCCTGCTCCCAGGCGACCGAGCGTGGGTCGTCGAGCAGGTCGGTGCTGATCTCTTCGCCACGGTGGGCCGGCAGGCAATGCATGAACAGCACGTCGGGCGCAGCCAGGTCGAGCAGGGCGCGGGTCACCTGATACGGGGCGAACAGGGCCAGGCGTTTGGCGGTTTCCTCTTCCTGGCCCATGGAGGTCCAGACGTCGGTGCTCACAAGGTGTGCGCCGATCACCGCGTCACGCGGGTCGCGGACCAGGGTCACGCGGTCGCCGGCCTGGGCCAGGAAACGCGCGTCAGGCTCGTAGCCTTCCGGGCAGGCAACGCGCAGTTGGAAGTCGAACTGGATCGCCGCTTCTATATAGCTGTTGCACATGTTGTTGCCGTCGCCGATCCAGGCCACGGTCTTGCCCTGGATCGAGCCACGGTGCTCAAGGAAGGTTTGCATGTCGGCCAGCAACTGGCACGGGTGCAGGTCGTCGGTCAGGCCGTTGATCACCGGTACGCGGGAGTGGGCGGCAAATTCGGTCACGGTGCTATGGGCAAAGGTACGGATCATCACGGCGTCGAGCATGCTCGACATCACCTTTGCACTGTCGGCGATCGGCTCGCCACGGCCCAGTTGGGTGTCACGCGAGGACAAGAAGATGGCTTGGCCACCCAGTTGGATCATGCCGGCTTCGAATGACACGCGGGTGCGGGTCGACGACTTCTCGAAGATCATGCCGAGCACGCGGTTTTTCAAAGGCTCGAACAGTACGCCGCGGTTACGCAGGTCTTTAAGCTCAATGCCTCGACGGATCACGCTGACCAGCTCTTCGGGCGTGCAATCCATCAGGGAGAGAAAGTGCCTTGCGCTCATCATTAACTACCTTTTTGCAACAGACCGCAGATACTCAAAGCCTTGTTTATTGTGACAACGGGCGAGACCTGCGGCGAAAGCCGCACGGGGCGACGAAATAGGGGAAGGCGCGATCTTATAATTAAATGTCGCGTCTTACCAATAGGGCTACGGTTTTTAAGGGTGTTCAAGAAGGGCGCCGGGGCGCTTTTGAAGACAATTTCCAGACAGCAGCGAGCCATTTGTACACTGGCGCCGAGACCTTTTGCAACGTGCGGGGGCGGGCGCAGGCCAGGCTGCGTCGGTTTCAGAGGCGGTATGCCGGGTTTTGAAACATTTGCTCACGCTTGCCCATGGCCAGGCCTGATGCGGGGCGATTCACGGGACGAACGTTGGTGGCGCCTGTCTCGGTCGCGGCCCATAGTGGGATCAAAGCCCCTATAAAAGAGACTGGCCATGACCAAGACTCTCCACCACCGTGCCTGTCACCTGTGTGAAGCCATTTGTGGCCTGACCCTGGAAACCACTCAAGCGGACGACGGCAGCCTGGCGATCACCTCGATCAAGGGCGATGCGCTGGATACGTTCAGCCGTGGGCATATCTGCCCCAAAGCCGTCGCGTTGCAGGATATCCAGAACGATCCCGACCGCTTGCACCAACCCATGTTGCGGGTCGGCAGCGAATGGCAGCCGATTGCGTGGGAAGACGCCTTCGCGCTTGTAGCCGAGCGGTTGTCAGGCATCCAGGCGCAGCATGGGCAGAATGCGGTGGCGGTGTACCAGGGCAACCCCAGCGTGCACAACTATGGGTTGATGACCCACAGCAACTACTTCCTGGGCCTGTTGAAGACGCGCAATCGGTTTTCCGCGACGTCGGTGGACCAGTTGCCCCATCACCTCACCAGTTACCTCATGTACGGCCACGGCCTGTTGCTGCCGATCCCGGACATCGATCACACCGACTTCATGCTGATCCTGGGGGGCAATCCTCTCGCGTCCAACGGCAGCATCATGACCGTGCCCGACGTGGAGAAGCGCCTCAAGGCGATCCAGGCGCGGGGCGGCAAAGTGGTGGTGGTCGACCCTAGGCGCAGCGAAACGGCGGCGATGGCTGACCAGCATCTGTTCGTGCGCCCCGGTGGGGATGCGGCGTTGTTGTTCGGGGTGCTCAACACCTTGTTCAGCGAGAACCTGACCCGCGACAGCCATTTGCCGATTGAAGGCCTTGAGGACGTACGGCGCGCTATCGCTGGGTTTACCGCCGAGGCCATGAGCCGCCAATGTGCGGTGCCTGCCGAGCAGATCCGCCAGTTGGCACGGGACTTTGCTGCAGCCGACAAGGCCGTTTGCTACGGGCGCATGGGTGTGTCGACGCAGGCGTTTGGCACGCTCTGTCATTGGCTGGTGCAGTTGATCAACCTGGTGACCGACAACCTGGACCGCGTCGGTGGCGCGCTATGTACCACGCCGGCGGTGGACCTGGTGGCGTCGACTGGTGGCGGGCATTTCAATCGCTGGCAGAGTCGGGTGTCCGGGCGTCCGGAGTACGGTGGGGAATTGCCTGTGTCGGCGTTGGCTGAGGAAATGCTGACCGAGGGCGAAGGACAAATCCGTGCATTGGTGACGGTGGCGGGTAATCCGGTGTTGTCGACGCCGAACGGCCGGCAGTTGGAACAGGCCCTCGAGGGCCTGGAGTTCATGGTCAGTATCGACCTCTATATCAACGAAACCACGCGCTATGCCGACCTGATCCTGCCGTCTACGTCGGCGCTGGAAAACGATCATTACGACACCACCTTCAATATGTTTGCGGTGCGTAACGTCACCCGCTTCAATCGGGCGATCTTGCCCAAGCCGGAAGGCGCGTTGCATGACTGGGAGATTTTCGTCGGCCTGGCCAAAGCCTTCGCAGCCCAGAACGGTGTCGCGCTCAAGCCGACGATGCCTCCGGCGCACATGATTGATTTCGGTTTGCGTGCGGGCGTCTACGGTGATGCATCCAGCCACAAGTTGTCCGTGGCCATGCTGGCGGATCATCCCCACGGCGTCGACCTTGGTCCGCTGCACCCCAACCTTGCAGCGCGTTTGAAAACCGCTGATGGCAAGGTGCACGCAGCGCCGCCGGTGATCCTCGCCGACCTGGCGCGCTTTGCCGCGCAACCGGTGCCTGTGGCCGACGAACTGCTGTTGATCGGCCGCCGCCATGTGCGCAGTAATAACTCTTGGATGCATAACTATCACCGGCTGGTGAAGGGTAAGCCGCGCCATCAATTGCTGATGCATCCGGACGATCTGGCCAGCCGGCAATTGAGCGATGGCCAGCGGGTGCGGGTCAGTTCGCGCATCGGCATGATCGAGGTGGAAGTGCTGGCCAGCCTCGACATGATGCCCGGCGTGGTCAGCCTGCCCCATGGTTGGGGTCATGGGCGCCCAGGCGTGCAGATGACGATCGCCAGCGGGCAGCCAGGGGCGAGCGCCAACGATCTGACCGACGAACGGCAACTGGACGAGCTGTCGGGCAATGCAGCGCTCAATGGCGTGCCGGTGCTGGTAGCAGCCGCCTGAGCACCAGGCTGGAATTTTGCGTTACAATGCGCCACCGTGCCGACCTGTGAGTCGCAAAGTTCCAGCCGAGGTGTTCCATGGATATCATCGAAACGATCAAAGAGCAGATTGCCAACAACACCATTCTGCTTTACATGAAGGGCGCGCCAAACGCTCCTCAGTGCGGTTTCTCCGCGAAGGCGTCCCAGGCCATCATGGCGTGTGGCGAGAAATTCGCTTACGTGGATATCCTGCAAAACCCTGAAATCCGCGCCAACCTGCCGAAGTACGCCAACTGGCCGACCTTCCCACAACTGTGGGTTGCCGGTGAGCTGGTCGGCGGTAGCGACATCATCACTGAAATGGCCGCAGACGGTTCGTTGCAGTCGTTGATCAAAGATGCAGCGGCAAAAGCGGCAGCCAAGACTGAAGCTTGATCCGGACGCAATAAAAAGCCCCGCTTCTCGTGAGAGAGCGGGGCTTTTTTGTACCTGCGAGCTAGGGGCTTATTCTTCGCCCATCTGCGATTGCAGGTAGTTTTCCAGGCTGACTTTGTCGATCAGGCCCAGTTGAGTTTCCAGCCAGTCGATGTGTTCTTCCTGGTCTTCGAGGATGTCTTCCAGCAGTTCGCGGCTGCCGAAGTCGCCCTTGGTTTCGCAATGAGCGATGGCGGCCTTGAGGTCGCTGTGGCTCTTGTGTTCGAACTTCAGGTCGCTGCTGATCATTTCCTGGGTGTGCTCGCCGATGTTCAGCTTGCCCAGGTCCTGCACGTTCGGCAGGCCTTCCAGGAACAGGATGCGCTTGATCAGCTTGTCCGCATCTTTCATGGCCTTGATGGATTCTTTGTATTCACGCTTGCCCAGCTTTTCCAGGCCCCAATCGTCATACATGCGCGCATGCAGAAAGTACTGATTGATCGCGACCAGTTCATTGGCAAGGATTTTATTGAGTTGCTGGATGACTGAGATGTCGCCTTTCATGACTGGGGTCCTGCCCTGTAATAGCTGTGTATAAGTCGGAGTTTGAGCGGCGAAATCCCTAGTGTCAAACCTAAGTTATTGAATAATAAATGAAAATTAATCGGAATAAGAATGTTTGTGTTCCGCGTCTTAGCGCTAACTTATTGAATTGCGGGCATAAAAAAACCGGACACTAAGTCCGGTTCTTTAAAACACGCCAATCAGGCGTGTGTAAATTCTGCTGAATAGGGGAGCGCGGCCTGGGCTGTCTGCAGCTGCGTCAGGGTTTCCCGAACCACTTGCTTGGCGAGGCAAGCACATTTACCGCACTGGCTGGCAACGCCGGTGGTTTCACGCACTTCCTTGTAGCTGCAGCAACCTTCATAGATTGCTTCGCGGATTTGTCCGTCGGTGACGCCAGTACAGAGGCACACATACATAAGGGAGAACCGTCGCGGGTTTAAGGCTTAAGTGCGATGGATCTTAATGTTAACGAGAATGATTGTCAAAGTAGATTCATAGGGTATTTGCTGGCATCGCGCCCGCACTGACGAACGGTTTTTTCAGTGTATGATGGTCGGTCTTCACGAAGCGTGACTGCGTCACAGGGCTGTCGCTTGAATGCGGCAGACTCGGGGCCGGTCCTTTTACTTCAATCGTCACCCTCACATCAGGAGATACCCAATGAGCGTACTCGTCGGCAAACAAGCCCCGGATTTCGACGTCCCAGCCGTCCTCGGCAATGGCGAAATCGTAGACAGCTTCAAACTGTCTGAAGCCATCAAAGGCAAATACGGCCTGGTGTTCTTCTACCCGCTGGACTTCACCTTCGTCTGCCCTTCGGAGCTGATCGCTCTGGACCACCGCATGGACGATTTCAAGGCGCGCAACGTTGAAGTGGTAGCCGTTTCCATCGACTCCCATTTCACCCACAACGCCTGGCGCAACACCGCCATCAATGATGGCGGCATCGGCAAAGTCAAATACACCATGGCTGCCGACATGAAGCACGACATCGCCAAGGCCTACGACGTTGAGTCCGAAGGCGGCGTGGCGTTCCGTGGCGCGTTCCTGATCGACGACAAGGGTGTTGTTCGCTCCCAGATCATCAACGACCTGCCACTGGGTCGTAACATGGAAGAGCTGATCCGCCTGGTCGACGCCCTGCAATTCCACGAAGAGCACGGCGAAGTTTGCCCTGCCAACTGGAAAAAAGGCGACAAAGGCATGAACGCTTCGCCAGAAGGCGTTGCGGCTTACCTGACCGAGAACGCTGGCAAGCTGTAAGCCAGGCTCGAGGTACAAAAAAACCGGCCTGAGAAGGCCGGTTTTTTTATGGGCGGGATAATCACCTCAATCGTTGAAGTCTTCCCAGCCGCCCATGTCTTTCCAGCGGTTGACGATGCCGCAGAACAGCTCGGCGGTCTTCTCGGTGTCGTAGCGAGCCGAGTGGGCCTCACGCCCGTCAAAGTCGATACCGGCTGCCTGGCAGGCTTTCGCCAACACGGTCTGGCCATAAGCCAAGCCGGCGAGGGTGGCCGTGTCGAAGCTGGAGAACGGGTGGAACGGGTTGCGCTTCATGTCCAACCGCGCCACGGCGGCGTTCAGGAAGCCCAGGTCGAAGCTGCTGTTGTGGCCGACCAGGATCGCGCGTTTGCAGCCATTGGCCTTCAACGCCTTGCGCACGCCACGGAAGATATCGGTGAGCGCCGCTTCTTCACTTACCGCCATGCGCAGTGGGTGATCGAGCTTGATGCCCGTGAATTCCAAAGCGGCGGCTTCGATATTCGCGCCTTCAAACGGCTCGACACGGAAGAAGTGGGTGTGTTCCGGGAACACAAAACCCTGCTCATCCATACCAATCGTCGTTGCGGCAATTTCCAGCAACGCGTCGGTGGCGCAATTGAAACCACCGGTTTCTACGTCGATGACAACCGGCAGATAGCCGCGGAACCGCTCGGCCATCGGGTGACGGGAGCCGCCGCCACTGTGCTCGTGTTCGTCGTCGTAATGGTCTTCACTCACTTGCTTTCCTCCAGCAGGCGCCAGCGCAGTGTTTCACCGGCGCGCAGCGGGATAACAGTCAGCTCGCCAAACGGCAGGCTGGCAGGGGCGGTCCAGTCTTCACGGACCAGGGTGATGCGGTCGGTATTCGCCGGCAGGCCGTAGAAACGCGGGCCGTTGAGGCTGGCGAAACCTTCGAGCTTGTCCAGGGCGTTGCGTTGTTCGAACGCTTCGGCATACAACTCGATCGCTGCATAGGCGGTGTAGCAACCGGCACAGCCGCACGCCGCTTCTTTGGCGTGCTGGGCGTGAGGCGCGGAGTCGGTGCCGAGGAAGAACTTAGGATTGCCGCTGGTCGCTGCATCCAGCAAGGCCACCTGGTGGGTGTTGCGCTTGAGGATCGGCAGGCAATAGAAGTGCGGCCGAATCCCGCCCACCAGCATATGGTTGCGGTTGTACAGCAGGTGATGCGCAGTGATGGTTGCGCCAACGTTGGCCGAGGCCTCGCTGACGAACTGCACGGCATCGGCGGTGGTGATGTGCTCGAACACCACCTTGAGGGTCGGGAACAGCTCGACCACTCGGCGCATATGTTCGTCGATGAAGATCTTCTCGCGATCGAACACGTCCACGTCGCCACGGGTGACTTCACCGTGGATCAACAGTGGCATGCCGACTTCGGCCATGGCTTCGATGGCCGGCAGGATCTTGTCGATACTGGTCACGCCGGAATCGGAGTTGGTGGTCGCGCCGGCCGGGTACAGCTTGGCCGCGTGCACAAAGCCGCTGGCCTTGGCTTCACGAATCTCGAAGGGCTGGGTACGGTCGGTGAGGTACAGCACCATCAACGGTTCGAAGCGGCTGCCGGCTGGTCGCGCAGCGAGGATACGCTGGCGATAGGCATCGGCTTGCTCGGCATTACGCACCGGAGGTACCAGGTTAGGCATGATGATGGCGCGGCCAAACGTGCGCGCGACATCGGCCACGGTGTGGGGTAACGCAGCACCATCGCGAAGATGAATATGCCAGTCGTCGGGACGCAGCAGGGTCAGGCGGTCGGACATTGGGGATTCCAGGCGGGTCAATCTGGTGGGAATGCTACCGGAAAAGACTCTGTCAGGCACTCGCTATCAAGTTTTGCAGGATGCAACCGATAGCCTTGGGTATGCCTTATCGATGTATGACGCTTTGAAGTGTTGTAGAAACCAGTGGAGCCGCCCGTGCGCCAGCAATATCTAGCCCTGCTCAGTGTGTTCGCCAGCCTGCCTGCGATGGCCCTCACGTTCCAGACACGTCTGGAGAATATTGAGTGGAAGGTGGAAGGCGACCAGTTCGAGTGCCGCCTGACCCAGCCGATCACCGATTTCGGTTCGGGTGAGTTCGTGCGCCGGGCCGGCGAGCAGGCGACATTTCGTCTGAAAGCCTACAACGGCTCGCTGGGAGCCGGTTCGGCCACGTTGCTGGCCGCCGCAGCGCCGTGGCAGCCGGGGCGAGGTGATATCAACCTCGGTGCCGTGCGTGCTGGCAGTGGCGATGTGTTGTTCAACAGCTCCCAGGCCCAGGCCGGGCGTCTGTTCAATGGCTTGCTGGAAGGGCGCAGCCCGACCGTGCGGCACTATGGGCGTGAAGGTGGCTATTCGGAGATCCGCCTGCTGCCGGTCAAATTCAACAAGGCTTACAACGATTACCAACTGTGCACCGCCAAGCTATTGCCGATGAATTACGACCAGGTCAAACAGACCGAAGTCGGTTTCCCCGGTGGCGGAATCGAGCTGGATGCGGCCGCCAAGAAGAAACTCGACGTGATTCTCGCGTTCATGAAGGCCGACCCGACCGTCAACCATATCGAATTGAATGGCCATTCGGACAACAGCGGTAATCGTCTGACCAATCGAGACGTCTCGCGCCGTCGTGGCCTGGCGGTCATGGACTACTTCAAGGCCAACGGGATCCAGGAGTCGCAGATCACCCTGCGCTTCCATGGCGAAAGCTATCCACTGGCGCCCAACACCAATGCGGCCAACCGGGCACGCAACCGTCGCGTGAATATCCAGCTTGAACGCGTGGCCGCCCCCGAGAAACCGGCGCCTCAGGCCACTGGTCCAAGCAACCCCGCACACACGTCCTAAGGTGCGACCATCGGTCGCCCGTTCGACATAATCTGTCGCTTTATCTTCATTTGCTGTCGCGCCCCTGTAAATTCGCGGTTTTGGTCGGTAGAATCGACGGCTTTCCGTACAACCCCGTGGAGTGATGGCATGGCCGACGTAAACAAGGTCGTTCTCGCGTATTCCGGCGGCCTGGACACTTCGGTGATCCTCAAGTGGCTGCAGGATACTTATAACTGTGAAGTGGTGACCTTCACCGCTGACCTGGGTCAGGGCGAAGAGGTCGAACCTGCACGTGCCAAGGCGCAAGCCATGGGCGTGAAAGAGATCTACATTGACGACCTGCGCGAAGAGTTCGTCCGCGATTTCGTTTTCCCGATGTTTCGCGCCAACACCGTCTACGAAGGCGAGTACCTGCTGGGTACCTCCATCGCACGTCCGCTGATCGCCAAACGCCTGATCGAAATCGCCAACGAAACCGGCGCCGACGCCATTTCCCATGGCGCTACCGGCAAGGGCAACGACCAGGTGCGTTTCGAGCTGGGTGCCTACGCCCTCAAGCCTGGCGTGAAAGTGATTGCCCCTTGGCGTGAATGGGACCTGCTGTCCCGTGAAAAGCTGATGGATTACGCTGAAAAGCACGCGATCCCGATCGAGCGTCACGGCAAGAAAAAGTCCCCGTACTCGATGGACGCCAACCTGCTGCACATCTCCTATGAAGGCGGCGTGCTGGAAGACACCTGGACCGAGCACGAAGAAGACATGTGGAAGTGGACCGTCTCCCCGGAGAACGCTCCCGACAAGCCGCAGTACCTGGAACTGACCTACCGCAACGGCGACATCGTCGCGCTGGACGGCGTCGAAATGACCCCGGCCACCGTGCTGGCGACCCTGAACCGTATCGGTGGTGAACACGGTATCGGCCGTCTCGACATCGTTGAGAACCGTTATGTGGGCATGAAGTCCCGCGGCTGCTACGAAACCCCAGGCGGCACCATCATGCTGCGTGCCCACCGTGCCATCGAGTCCATCACTCTGGACCGCGAAGTGGCTCACCTCAAAGACGAGTTGATGCCCAAGTACGCCAGCCTGATCTACACCGGCTACTGGTGGAGCCCTGAGCGTCTGATGCTGCAACAGATGATCGACGCTTCCCAGGTTCACGTGAACGGCGTTGTGCGCCTGAAGCTGTACAAAGGCAACGTGATCGTGACCGGTCGCAAGTCCGATGAGTCGCTGTTCGATGCCAACATCGCCACCTTCGAAGAAGACGGCGGTGCTTACAACCAGGCAGACGCGGCAGGCTTTATCAAGTTGAACGCATTGCGCATGCGTATTGCAGCCAACAAAGGCCGCTCGCTGTTCTAAGCCTCAGCGCGGTATGAAGAATGGCCCCTTGTTCAAGGGGCCATTTTTTTGCCTGTGATTTTGTAGAGATGTTTATGTTTATACCGATTAAACGTCTGTGGATTTTTTCCTCAAAATCGTTATCAGAGATGGGTTTTAGTGAGTTGTTGTTGAAAGTTTGTAGGGGGAATGAATTTTTTACATCTGTGTAGGAACTAGTCTTACAGATAATTCACTCATGTAAGTGCGGCAAAGATGCAAAGCACCGAATGGTCTGTAGGAATTAAGGATGCAAGCGAATATGTTGAATGGAACCAAAGCAGACGGATCGTTCTGGCCATTTTCTCCTGCAACAGGCGAGAGGCAAGGGGCATTTCCTGAAAGTCATGTGCGGCACGTTTACCCAACCCCCTATAAGTCAGGGATGTTTGACTCAAAGTATGTAAGTTCCCGGAAAGGTCTGAAAGGCTCCATAAAACCAGATGCCTCAGAGACGGCGTTTTTTTGTAGGGGAATTCCTTTATCGCTGTGGGGTGGGTCTCTGCTTGCTGTTGCTTGGGGGGGAACGCTATGCCAACTAGGAAACGACTAGGCTATTGTACTTGCTCTAAATAATTCGAACAGCGAAATTGGACTTTCTCATGAATAAAGTGCTGATCGTGGATGATCATCCCGTCATTCGTCTTGCTGTGCGTATGCTAATGGAGCGTCATGGTTATGAGGTCGTTGCTGAGACCGATAACGGTGTCGATGCATTGCAACTTGCACGGGAGCATATGCCGGACATTGTCATACTGGATATTGGAATTCCCAAACTTGATGGCCTGGAAGTTATTTGCCGGTTGTCTTCCACCAAGCAGGCTGTGCCATTCAAAGTACTGGTCCTCACATCTCAGGCCCCTGGTCATTTTTCCATGCGTTGCATGCAGGCTGGGGCCGCCGGCTACGTGTGCAAGCAGCAGGACCTCACCGAATTGCTGAGTGCTATCAAGGCGGTCCTGTCGGGCTACAGCTACTTCCCCAACCAGGCGCTCAATTCGGTGCGCTCCACCATGGGCAATGCCAGCGAGGCCGATATGGTCGAGCGTCTGTCCGGGCGGGAAATGATGGTGTTGCAGCAGTTGGCGCGAGGCAGGACCAACAAGGAGATTGCCGACGGCATGTTCCTCAGCAACAAGACCGTCAGTACCTACAAGACGCGTTTGCTGCTCAAGCTCAATGCGCGCTCGTTGGTGGACCTGATAGAACTGGCCCAGCGTAACGGTTTGGTATAGAGGAGGACGTAGCACAGCGTACAGCCCGGTTGCCCGGCAGAAAAAAGCCTCCGTGAAGGAGGCTTCCGGCTGTCGATCGCTCGATCAGAGATCGAAGTCGTAATCGGCCAGTTGTTTTTGCAAGCGTCGTTCTTCCAGAAGATTGTCGATAGTGCGGCGTTTGCTCAAATTGGTCTTGGCGACCTCTGCTACAGGTGTCTCTGCCCCATCGTCGTCCGACTCAACGAGGTCGTCTTCCACTTCCAGTTGCTCTTTGCCAGTGCTCATAAGGTTCACTCCGGGCTAAGACTGCCGTTGGCGCTCCTTATAACGATAATCCATGATCCGGTAAAAAAGATTTTTTCAATCGACTGATCGAGAAAAACAATGATCCGTCAATCGTCGGACGTCTTGTCCTTGTATTCGCACAGATCTTCGATGCGACAGCTGCCGCAGCGTGGCTTGCGGGCCTGGCAAACGTAGCGTCCGTGAAGGATCAACCAGTGGTGGGAATCCAGCAGATAGGGCTTGGGAACGAACTTCATCAACTGCTTTTCTACCTCCACTACGTTCTTGCCACGGGCAATGCCGGTTCGGTTGCTGACCCGGAAGATGTGGGTGTCCACAGCCATGGTCAGTTGCCGGAACGCGGTGTTGAGCACCACGTTGGCAGTTTTTCGGCCGACGCCTGGCAGCGCTTCCAAGGCTTCGCGGGTTTGGGGCACTTCACTGCCGTGCAGTTCCACCAGCAGGCGGCAGGTTTCGATGACGTTCTTGGCCTTGCTGTTGTACAGGCCGATGGTCTTGATGTATTCCGACAACCCCTCCACACCCAAGGCATAGATCGCCTCTGGCGTATTCGCCACGGGGTACAGCTTTGCCGTGGCCTTGTTCACGCCGACGTCGGTGGATTGGGCCGACAGGATCACCGCAATCAGCAACTCGAACGGCGTGGTGTAGGCCAGCTCGGTTTTGGGTTCTGGATTGTCTTCGTGGAGCCTGCGGAAAATTTCCAGGCGTTTTGCGGCGTTCATGGGGTGGGGTGTCCCTGGCAGTCGGTCGGCGGGATTGTAGCAATACAGGTTTTGCGGGTCAGGTGTTGCCGTGGGCATCCACTTGGCGCTGCGCCTCGTCGAGGTTGTGCTGCGCCTCGGCCAGTTGCTGCGGGTTGGCGTTAAAGTCCTGGGCTTTCTTCAACGCTGCGCGGCACATCGCTAGCTGGATTTTGGCGCGTTTCAGGTCGGCAGTATTACCGGTTGTAGCCATTGCCTTCGGTGCGGTGCCCAACTCCAGCGTCGTCAGAGCTTGTTCTGCCGCTTCGAACTGCTGTTGCAAGACGATCAACTGTGACTGCTGTTCAAAGGTTGGCGGGTGACCGAAGGCCTTCAAGGATTTATGCAGTTGGGCGCGACTCATGGCGACCGTGATTTTGGCTTTCTTGATCGCGGTGTCCTGTGCTGTATCGGCTTGCACAGGTAAAACCGGCACTGAGCGTTTGGCCCGAGCCAGACGTTCAGCGATTTTTTGCGCGTCCTCCCGTTGCAGCCGCGCGTTGCGTTGCTCATACCGCCGTCTCGCCCGGTCGCGCTTGAGGCTGCGCTCATGGCGTTGCTGATCATTGGTGGCCAGGCCGCCGACAATTGGCAACACAGCCGCTGCCGGGCGCATCTCAATGCAGTCAACGGGGCAGGGCGCGACGCAGAGGTCGCAACCGGTGCACTCGTCGACGATGACCGTGTGCATCAACTTGGCTGCGCCGACAATGGCATCCACCGGGCAGGCCTGGATGCACTTGGTACACCCGATGCACTCGGCTTCGCGGATGTAGGCGATCTGGGCCGGCGCTTTCCCTCGGGTGATATCCAGTTCCAGCACCGGCACGCGCAACAATTGTGCAAGACCTGCAATGGTTTCCTGTCCACCGGGCGGGCACTTGTTGATCGCTTCGCCTTGAGCAATACCCTCAGCGTAAGGCTTACAGCCTGGGTGCCCGCATTTGCCGCATTGGGTCTGCGGCAGCAGCGCGTCGATACGTTGAATGAGGTTCATGGGATGATCATGGACATGCCGGTTAACAAACAGAGCCTGATTATCCGGCAAGCGAAAAGAGGGGACTAGCTGAAAAGCCCGGCCGCCGAAACGACAGGGCTTTCTCACAGGCTTACTTGATGCGTTGACCCGGCTTGGCACCGCTGTCAGGGCTGAGCAGGTAGATCTCCTCCCCACCAGGGCCGGCCGCCATCACCATGCCTTCGGAAACGCCGAACTTCATCTTCCGCGGCTTGAGGTTGGCGATCATCATGGTCAGGCGACCATCGAGCTTGGACGGGTCTGGATAAGCGCTCTTGATGCCGGAGAACACGTTACGTTGCTCGCCGCCGAGGTCCAGGGTCAGGCGCAGCAGTTTGTCGGCACCTTCCACAGCTTCGGCCTTGACGATCAGCGCGACACGCAGGTCTACGGCAGCGAAAGCGTCAAAGTCGATTTGCGCAGAGATCGGGTCTTTGGCCAACTCACCATTGCCTGCGGGGGCGGCTGAACCGGTATCGGTCTGGCTGGCGACCAGGTCTTCTTTCGAAGCGTCGGTCATGGCCTGGACTTTCACCGGGTCGATACGGGTCATCAGTGGCTTGAACTCGTTCAACTGATGGTTGCTGAGCAAGGTGGCGTGATCGTTCCAGGTCAGCGGCGCCACATTGAGGAATGCTTCGGCGTCGGCAGCCAGCAGCGGCAGCACCGGCTTGAGGAAGATCACCAGTTGGCGGAACAGGTTGACGCCTGTGGCGCAGATCGCCTGGACCTCCGCCTGCTTGCCTTCCTGTTTGTTCAGCGACCACGGTGCCTTGTCGGCGATCCAGGCGTTGGCACGGTCGGCCAGGCCCATGATCTCGCGCATGGCGCGAGCAAAATCGCGGGCTTCATAGGCATCGGCGATGCTTGGCGCAGCGGCCAGAAAGGCGTCGGTCAGTTCCGGAGCGGCGTTCTCTGCCACCAGCAGGCCGGCGTTGCCCTTGTGGATAAACCCGGCGCAACGGCTGGCAATGTTGACGACCTTGCCGACCAGGTCCGAGTTGACCTTCTGTACGAAGTCTTCCAGGTTCAGGTCCAGGTCATCGACGCCACGGCCCAGTTTGGAGGCGTAGTAGTAGCGCAGGTATTCCGGCGACAAGTGGTCCAGGTAGGTGCGCGCCTTGATAAAGGTGCCACGGGACTTGGACATCTTCTGGCCGTTGACCGTCAGGTAGCCGTGCACCGCGATGGCGGTCGGCTTGCGATAGCCCGAACCTTCAAGCATTGCCGGCCAGAACAGCGCGTGGAAGTTGACGATGTCCTTGCCGATGAAGTGGTACAGCTCGGCAGTGGAATCCTTGTTCCAGAACGCGTCGAAGTCCAGACCCGGCGTGCGGTCGCACAGGTTCTTGAAGCTGGCCATGTAGCCGATCGGCGCGTCCAGCCACACGTAGAAGTACTTGCCCGGCTCGCCCGGGATTTCGAAGCCGAAGTACGGCGCATCGCGGGAGATGTCCCACTGCTGCAGGCCGCTGTCGAGCCATTCGGAGAGTTTGTTGGCCACAGCGTCCTGCAGGGTGCCGCTGCGGGTCCAGGTTTGCAGCATCTGCTGGAAATCCGGGAGCTTGAAGAAGAAGTGCTGGGAATCCTTGAGCACCGGGGTGGCGCCAGAGATCGCCGACTTAGGGTTCTTCAATTCAGTCGGCGCGTAGGTCGCGCCGCATTTCTCGCAGTTGTCGCCGTATTGGTCTTCGGTGCCGCATTTCGGGCAGGTGCCCTTGATGAAGCGGTCGGCCAGGAACATTTTCTTTTCCGGGTCGAAATACTGGGTCACCGAACGCTGGTCGATATGCCCGGCTTCTTTCAAGCGCAGGTAGATCTGGCTCGACAGCTCACGGTTTTCTTCGGAGTGGGTCGAGTGGAAGTTATCGAAGTCCACCAGGAACTCGGCAAAGTCGGCGCTGTGTTCAGCCTGCACGTTGGCGATCAGTTGTTCCGGGGTGATCCCTTCCTTTTCGGCGCGCAACATGATGGCCGAACCGTGGGCGTCGTCCGCGCAGACATAGATGCATTGATTGCCGCGATGCTTCTGGAAGCGCACCCACATATCGGTCTGGATGTACTCAAGCATATGGCCAAGATGGATGGAACCATTGGCATAGGGCAGGGCGCTGGTGACGAGGATCTTGCGTGGCTCGGACATGGGGCTCGGCTACTTGATGAAACGGAGGTCGGCCACTATAAAGCGCCGGGAAATATATTTCACCCCGTGGCGCTGTTTCAGAATCTTCCGAACCTGTGAAAGCATGCCGTTACGCCGCTGGAACGGTTAGGATAGCCGCCTGTTTCAGTCAGTCTTTTTTCGGGAGTAGCCCATGAGCGCCGTCAATCGCGCAGCGGTGGAAGCCGTGCTTCGCCAGTACACCGACCCTTATTTGAACCAGGACCCGGTCAGTGCCGGCTGTGTGCGTGCCATCGACGTCCAGGGCGACCAGGTGTCGGTCCAGTTGGAACTGGGTTACGCCGCCGGCCTGTTCAAGAGCGGTTGGGCGCAGATGTTGCAAATGGCCATCGAGGGCTTGGACGGCGTGCGTTCGGCCAAGGTCGACATCCAGTGCGTGATCGCCGCGCACAAGGCCCAGGCGCAAATCCCAGGGCTGGCCAACGTCAAGAACGTGGTGGCTGTGGCCTCCGGCAAGGGCGGCGTGGGAAAATCCACCACGGCGGCCAACCTGGCCCTGGCCTTGGCTCGCGAAGGCGCACGCGTTGGCATCCTTGATGCGGATATCTACGGCCCGAGCCAAGGCGTGATGTTTGGCATTGCCGAAGGCACGCGGCCGAAGGTCAAGGACCAGAAGTGGTTCGTGCCGATCGAGTCCCTGGGCGTGGAAGTGATGTCGATGGCCTTCCTTACCGATGACAACACGCCGATGGTCTGGCGCGGGCCGATGGTCTCCGGCGCCTTGCTGCAACTGGTCACCCAGACCGCCTGGGGCGACCTGGACTACCTGGTGATCGACATGCCCCCAGGCACCGGTGATATCCAGTTGACCCTGGCGCAGAAAGTCCCGGTGGCTGGCTCGGTGATCGTCACCACGCCCCAGGACCTGGCATTGCTCGACGCGAGAAAAGGCGTGGAGATGTTCCGCAAGGTCAATATCCCGGTGCTGGGCGTGGTGGAGAACATGGCGGTGCACATTTGCTCCAACTGCGGCCACGCCGAGCACCTGTTCGGCGAAGGCGGTGGCGAGAAGCTGGCCACCCAGTACGGGGTGGAACTGCTGGCTTCATTGCCACTGTCGATGGTGATTCGTGAACAGGCTGACGGTGGCAAGCCGACTGTTGCGGCGGACCCTGGTGGCCAGATCGCCATGGTCTATCAGGAACTGGCCCGACATGTGGGCGCGCGTATCGTGCTGCAGGAAGCTGCTGCGCCGGCGATGCCGACCATCACCGTCAGCGACGACTGAGGGCATTGAAGGGAAAAAGCCTCGACGGTGTCGGGGCTTTTTCATGTCTGGACGGTGGTCAAGGCGGGTTTATTTCTCATTTACGCAATTGGTCGTGTAAGCATTTGCTTACTTTTTCGTAAGTGTTTGGTTTTTTTGCCCGCCAAGTACGTCCCAGTTCGTCGAGAGTTTTTTCTATCTTATTGAAAAATAACAATTAATTATTGTCTGCTGAGCATGAAAGCCTGTCAGTCGCAGAAATGGATCCCGTTGAACTTCCTTTGGGACTCTCTAACATTAGCCCTGTGTCCACGGATTGACACAGCCATCAAGGAGCGATGGTTTAGGGAACGTCGCAGGATGCGATTCATCAGGATGATGAAAAGGAATACAGGGACTAGGGAAAAAATGTGGGCGGGTCATACCGCCCCTTTTTTTTGCGTGTAGAAAAGTGAAACCCGCCCTCCAGAAACGCAAAAAGGCCCGCAAGGGGCCTTTTGGGAGGCGAGGCTATCAGCGCTCGAGGTCTGCAATCTTACCTTTTTTGCCATCCCACTCCGCTGCATCCGGCATCGGGTCTTTGCGTTCGGTGATATTCGGCCAGATTTCCGCCAACTCGACGTTCAACTGAATGAATTCCTGCATCTCTGCCGGGACTTCGTCCTCGGAGAAAATAGCGACGGCCGGGCATTCAGGTTCACACAGGGCGCAATCAATGCACTCGTCCGGGTGGATGACCAGGAAGTTCGGGCCTTCGTAGAAGCAGTCCACCGGACATACTTCCACGCAGTCGGTGTACTTGCACTTGATGCAGTTGTCGGTAACGACGAAGGTCATTTCTAATTCTCTCCTCAGGCGGCGGCAGCGAAACCCTTTGTGGCAGGGCTCGCGAGGTTCGGGAGCGATAGTCTGCAGGCCAGGCTAATAGCCTGCAGCATCCCAAACCGCGCGAGAGTCTACCAGCTTGCTGGCATCAGCGTTATATCCGAGTCTTCAGTGCATATAACATTTCGAGCGCTTTTCGCGGCGTCAAGTCATCCAGATCAAGCTTTGCCAACTCATCCAGCACCGGGTGGGGCAGGCTGGCGAACATGTCGCTCTGATGTGGCGCAGCCGGTTTGCTGGAGGCTTTGGCAGGGCTGGCGACCACGGTTTCATGGGGCAGCGCCGTGGTTTCCAGGCGGCTGAGGTGTTCGCGGGCGCGGGTGATTACGTCATTCGGCACGCCCGCCAGTTGGGCCACGGCCAGGCCGTAACTCTGGCTGGCCGGCCCCGGCAGCACGTGGTGCAGGAACACGATGCGCTCGTTGTGCTCAGTAGCGTTCAGGTGCACGTTGGCCACCAGTGGCTCGCTTTCCGGCAGCACGGTCAGCTCGAAGTAGTGCGTGGCAAACAGCGTGTAAGCACGCAAGTGCGCTAGGGATGGTCTGAAGTAGC
>NZ_JACAQP010000160.1:0-329 GCF_013387025.1 Pseudomonas reactans
ATTTCCCTCTAGACTTAGCTTCTATCGAAGCTCCATCTATAAATGGATAAGACTTTGGTCTGATTGTAATTGGATAGGAGTTTTTGAACTAAAAAAGGAGCAATAGTTTCCCTCTTGTTTTATCAAGAGGGCTTATTGCTCCTTTTTTTATTTAGTAGTATTTGCCTTACATAGTTTCTTTAAAAATAACAAGGGCTTTTTATAGTTTGGTTGGATTAGCGTGTTTTCTCTTTGTATAAATTTAGAGGTTTATATATCCTTTTCCCAATGTTTTATGAAGGAAGTTTGATTTCCAATTTAATTTCAATCTAAAATAGATAAAAATGAGA
>NZ_JACAQP010000161.1:0-882 GCF_013387025.1 Pseudomonas reactans
AATAGCAGGAATAGTGGGAGCAGTGGGAGTCGGGGAAGAAGTTCATCTAGAACTTGGAAGAATGTGAAGTGCTGGAACTGCCAGGAGGTGGGACATGTTAAGAGTCAATGTCCAAAGAAAGAATTGAACATTACTGGTGCTGAGAGTGTGTCTGAGGATGATGCACTGATACTAAGTATGGAAAGTTCTGTAGACTCTTGGGTCATGGATTCAGGGGCTTCGTTTCACGCCATGGACAACGGAGAAACGATGGTGAATCTAAAAGAAGGAGATTTTGGGAAGGTACGGTTAGCAAATGACGAGATGCTTCAAGTAACGGGCATAGGAGATATTGATCTGGTTACTTCATTAGGAACTACATGGAACCTGAAGAATGTCAGGGTGATTCCGGAGCTGAAGAAGAAATTGATTTCTGTTGGTCAGCTGGATAAACAAGGACTGGAAGTAAGGTTTGGTGGTGGTAAATGGAGGGTGGTCAATGGTAATTCGGTGATTGCTCAAGGTATGAAGCGTGGGTCATTGTATATGGTTGAGGTACCTGCTGAGGGAAGTATGACCGTCCCCGTTAAGCATGACAAAATCTGGTTCGCTAAATCTAGTGCTAAGAGAGTTCATTTTGCAAACATGAATTCTGGAGCCAAGGGGATGTTAGCTGAACGAGTCGGAAAGTCTAAACGATTCAGGGGATTTTGTGACAGTGGGAGCACGGGGTGTGTTCCGGGTACAGTTACAAAGAGCCGTTGGGTTTTGAAGACTAAGACTGAAAAATTCTCTCCTGTTGGAAGTTTGCAAAGTTTGGAGAGTGTTAGTGGTCCTCGGTGTATCTCTGGAGCCGATGGAGTGTCCAAACCGGTTGAGACAGAGGATGAGTCGGTGGTGGGA
>NZ_JACAQP010000162.1:0-400 GCF_013387025.1 Pseudomonas reactans
GTCAAGGTCAGCACAATAATGGACGACCCTACAGGCCATACAACCAAGGACAGCAACAAAATTTCAGGCAGAACAATTATCAGAATCAATCAAATAGTCAGCCTAGAAACCAGCAGCCTGCAAACAACGGAAACAACAACAACAACAGGGGGCCCACCAACACTGCCAACAACGCCCCAGGGACCCAAGAAGAGATGATATCAAAAATGTATGACATGGTCACTGCGACTCAACAACAATCTCAAGCAAATGCAAAAGCCATCGCAAATATGGAAAGACAAATAGGTCAAATGGCTGCAGATCAGCAAAAGAGGGATAATGGCAAGCTGCCAAGTGCTACTGAAGTAAACCCTACGAATAATCAACGACAAGGGAAGGAACAAGTCAATACTGTTGAATA
>NZ_JACAQP010000163.1:0-380 GCF_013387025.1 Pseudomonas reactans
TGATAAATGAATGAATGCCTAGCTATCGAAAGAAGCTAGTTAGAAACTCACGGCGATTGGAAACCCTTGGTGGTTGTGTATGTGAGTGCCAAAACCAAGTGAAATATGAAAATCATCTTGAAAAGATGTATTTTGTATTAGATATACAGTATATCTGGAGCAATACCAGACTGGATAGGGCGATAAAAACCTATGTGTTGGTGGCCGGGACAGAAGAAAGACATTGAAAGACACATGAAAAGTATTTGACTTGTACGCAAAGTAAAGTCAAACCGTTAGAAACATGCGAAGAAATTGACCCGTTGTTGGTCCCAGAAAAGAAATGGGACAACATTGTTATAGACTTTGCGATAAAGTCTCTACAAATACCGTATATTGAT
>NZ_JACAQP010000164.1:0-338 GCF_013387025.1 Pseudomonas reactans
GACTGTAGATAGTAGCCGGTAAAGTCGATGTGTGGGACTGTGAGAAACAGTTAGAGTTTTTTTTTTGTACATCTAGAGTAATTAGAAGAAAAGAAGTATGGAGTGAATGAGAATAATAGGACCTTAAGCATTATTACAGAGGTATGTGAATGTTGAAAGGGAAAGATAATTAAATCTTGTAAAGTTTCGGCAATAAGACGAGGAGGATTTTTGAAGAACACAAGGACTCGATGGGAAATACATAAAGGCGTTCGAGAATGCGGATTTCGGGACGAAATCCAAATAAGTGGGGGAGACTTGTAAGACCCGTATCCTGATTATAACATATACTTAAAAGA
>NZ_JACAQP010000022.1:0-62093 GCF_013387025.1 Pseudomonas reactans
CCCAAATCACTGTCGGATTACGGGCACACCGAGCCTAGGCGAGGTACCGAGTGTTGGGGCAAGAGCCCTTTTGGTTACTTTTGGGGCTCTTTTCCAAAAGTGACCCGCCGTAAGGGCGGAACCATAAGCCGCCATCACCTAAATAACGGATATGCCCTCAAAAACCCAGGCTCAACCCCGCCCATTCCCAATCTGCCAAACAAACGGCGGCTCCACCCCATTAACCACCCAATCCCCCACAATCCGCGCCTTATAAATCACCGGATTATGCGACGAAACGGTCCGCGCATTCCGCCAATGCCGATCCAGCGCCTTACCCTGCCGCACATCCGAAGCCCCCAGCGCATTAAACAACTCACTGGTCGCCCGCTGAATCAACCCCGACACCACCACCTGCGCCGTAGCCGACTCAATCTCTGCCGCCACATTGGCTAAACGCTCAGCAGCATCATCCCCCCCAAACCGCGCCAAATACGCCCGTTGCGCCGGCAGCGTCGCCCTCAGCGCACTCGCCTCAGCGGCATACACCAGCGCCGCCACTTCCCCCACCACCTGTAGAACCTGCGCATCCTGGCTCACATGCGCCGCATTACCATGACTGTAAATACGCTTACGGCTGCGCACCTGATGCGCCACATCCCGCAAGGCCGCACGCCCAATCCCCGCCAAACTGGCGAGCAACACCAACTGATAGAACGCCGTCTGGTATTTAAACCGGCTGGCAAAGTCGATGACGTTTTCCGCATCCACCACCGCGTCGGTAAAGCGCGACGTGCCGCTGCCGGTAGTGCGCTGGCCAAAGCCGTCCCAATCATCACTGTGCACCACGCCCGCCTGGCGGGCGCGGGTGGCGGCGATCACATCGCCACCGGTGTCACTGCGTTGGGCATACACGTCGATCCAATCGGCGAAGATGCTACCCGTGCTGTAGAACTTCTCTCCGTTGAGCTTCCAGCGGTCGCCGTCAGGGCTGACCTGGGTGACCACATCGCCGATCGCCACGTTGCCAATCTCGGTCCAGGCGCAGCCGACGATGTCGCCGTCCACGAACCGCTTGAACCACCGATCCCGGCCGGCACTGGGCGGGGCGTTCAGACGATCTTCGGCAAACGCGAAGTGCCCACGCAAAGCCTGGGGCACGTTGGAGTCGGCTTCGGCCAGCTCGATCAGCAGTTCGAACAATTGCGGCAGGGAAGCACCCCCGCCGCCATATTCCACCGGCACGCGCACCGCGCCAAAGCCCGCTTCCTTGAGCCATTGAATCGGTTCATGGGGCAGGGTGCGGGATTGTTCGCGCTCTACGGCACCGTCGGCGATGCGTTGGAAAATCGGACGAAAGCGCGCAGCCAGTGTCGGGTAGTCGACACCGGTGGACAGCGGGTTGATGACGTGTTGTTCGGTCATGGGCAAGGTTCCTGGGCAGTGATCAATGCAAGGGGGATTGCACACTCCGTGCCGGGTATCTGCGCCCGTATTCATGGGCTAAAGCGTTCAGCCACTGTTGCCCTGGCAACAGCGGATCGACAAACCCGCCCACTCTGCGACATCGACGCCTGCATGCGGTATTGCGTGCAACGCCCATGGCCCGTGCGTTTCCCCGGCCTGGCACGCTTGCTGCTCAAGCCCTCAGTACATCCCTATTGTGCGAGGTAACGCGAGATGAGCCAGCAAGCCGTGAAATTTGCCTACTGGGTGCCCAACGTCAGCGGTGGGCTGGTGGTCAGCAAGATCGAACAACGCACCCACTGGGGCATCGACTACAACCGCAAACTGGCGCAACTGGCAGAAGCGGCCGGCTTTGAGTACGGCCTTACGCAGATCCGTTTCACTGCGGGCTACGGTGCCGAAAACCAGCATGAATCCGTGGCATTCAGCCATGCGCTGCTGGCCGCGACCACCACGCTCAAGGTGATCGCCGCGATCCTGCCAGGCCCCTGGCAACCCGCGTTGGCGGCCAAGCAACTGGCGACTATCGACCAGATCACCAACGGCCGTATCGCGGTGAACATCGTCAGTGGCTGGTTCAAGGGCGAGTTCCAGGCCATCGGCGAACACTGGCTGGAGCACGATGAGCGTTATCGCCGTTCCGAAGAGTTCATCCGTGCTCTCAAAGGCATCTGGACCCAGGACGATTTCACCTTCAAGGGCGACTTCTACCGCTTCAACAACTACACCCTCAAGCCCAAGCCACTGGGCCAACCGGAGGTGTTCCAGGGCGGCAGCTCACGGGCCGCGCGGGACATGGCGGCGCGGGTGTCGGACTGGTACTTCACCAACGGCAACACCCCGGAAGGCATCAAGGCCCAGGTCGATGACATTCGCGCGAAAGCGGCGGCGAGCAACCATTCGGTCAAAGTCGGCGTCAACGCCTTCGTGATCGCCCGCGACACCGAGGAAGAAGCCCGCGCCGTGCTCGCGGAGATCATCGACAAAGCCGACCCGGAGGCGGTGAATGCCTTTGGCGATGCGGCCAGGCAAGCGGGCAAGGCATCGCCGGAAGGCGAGGGCAATTGGGCCAAATCCAGCTTTGAAGACCTGGTGCAGTACAACGATGGCTTCAAGACCAACCTGATCGGCACGCCCCAACAGATTGCCGAGCGCATCGTCGCGCTCAAGGCGGTGGGCGTGGACTTGGTGCTGGCGGGCTTCCTGCACTTCCAGGAAGAAGTCGAGTACTTCGGCAGACGTGTGTTGCCGCTGGTGCGCGAACTGGAAGCCAAGAGCCCTGTAGGAGCGAGCTTGCTCGCGAAAAACGTCAACGATGACGCGAGACTCCTGGTTTAACGCGGTGTCTGGGCGATCTTCGCGAGCAAGCTCGCTCCTACAAGAGGCTGAGTCTGGACAAGGTCTTTTCTAACCGAAGGGCGGCGGTGTGGTCTTCGTAATAGGCATCGATCAGGGCAAAGCGCCGATAACCGTTGCGCTCATAGAGGCTGAGAGCGCCGGGGTTGTCGGTGCGCACTTCCAGGCGTAGGCGGGTGCAACCCCGTGCCACGGCGATAGCTTCAACGCGGCTCAACAACTGTTTGCCCAGCCCCGTGCCACGCGCAGGTTCGGTAATGGCGATGGAATACAGACGCGCCAACGAGGTGCCACGGCGCAACAGCACCAGCGCATAACCGAGCAATTGCCCGTCATTGTCCGCCACCAGCAACTGGCCATGGGCGCGGCTGACCATCCATTGGAAACTGCGCCGTGACAGCTTGTCGGTGGTGAAGCAGCGCTGTTCCAAGGCCAGTAATTCAGGCACATCCAAGCGGGTTGCAACGCGAAAGCAAAGAGCCATATGACCGCCGTAAAAGTTGCGTAACGAAACGGGACTTCTCTAAAAGATCGTGCTTAATAGAAAAGGTCGAGTTCTCTAAAGCGGATCAAATATTATGTCGGCGGTACAAGGTCATTGGCGTGAAGTATCCGAGCAAACCCTCGCGGCGACAATAACTAATGCAGGTTATTTTTCCGCACCACCTAAAGGCAACAGTCAAGTCGTGATCATTGTCGAGCGCAAGGAAGATTGGGCCTCCTACTTCCCCAGCGAAGACATCGTCACCGCCCAGGAATACCTAGAGCAGACCCGTGAAAACGAGACCGGCAAGCGCGTACAGGTGATCAATCTGTGCCGCAGCTACAAGTACCTGGGGCACGGTTACTACTGTTCGCTGCTGGCTGAAGCCCGCGGGCATAAGGTAATTCCGTCGGTGCGTACCATCAGTGAACTGACGAAGAAGTCGCTGTACGGGCTGGCCCTGGATGACTTGGATAAAACCCTCGATAAAGCCTTGAGTCATCATCTCTACAGCAATACCGAAGGCTTTACCCTGACACTTTACTTTGGCCGGACCAATATAGAGCCGTTGCAGGACTTGGCCCGTCAGTTGTTTGAAGCCTTTCCATGCCCGATCTTGTTAGTTGATTTTAAAAAGAATAACGGTTGGCATATTGAAGGCGTTAAATCGGGCGTGCTGCACAAGTTGCGCGACGATCAGGAAGATCAATTCGCCCACGCGCTGGACAACTTCAGCCGCAAGATCTGGCGCCAGCCGCGTTCACGTCGCCTGGCCCGTTATGACTTGGCCATCTTGCACGACCCTCAAGAGCAATTGCCGCCGTCCAACGCCAAGGCCCTGGATAATTTCATCCGCGTTGGCAAGGGCCTGGGCATCGATGTGGAGCTGATCGAGCGCAAGGACTATTCACGCTTGGCCGAATACGACGCCTTGCTAATCCGCGAGACCACCAGCGTCGACAACCACACCTACCGCTTCGCCAAGAAAGCCGAAAGCGAAGGCCTGGTGGTGATGGATGACCCGACGTCCATCCTGCGCTGCACCAACAAGGTCTACCTCACCGATCTGCTCAACAGTCACCAACTGGGCATGCCCGCCACCGAAATCCTCTACAAGGAGCGACCGGAAGACTTCGAACGGGTCGGCGAGCGTCTGGGGTTCCCGCTGGTGCTGAAGATCCCCGACGGCTGTTTTTCCCGTGGCGTAATCAAGGTCGAAAGCCAGGAAGCCTTGCTCAAGGCCACCGCCGAGTTGTTCGAACATTCGGTGCTGTTGCTGGCCCAGGAGTTCTTCTACACCGAGTACGACTGGCGTATCGGCGTGCTCAACCGTAAGCCGATCTTTGCCTGCCAGTACTTCATGTCCAAGGGCCACTGGCAGATTTACAACCACAAGGCCATCGGCCAGGCCATTAACGGTGAATGCCGCACCCTGGCGGTCCACGAGGCGCCCAAGGCGGTGGTGGAACTGGCCGTGAAGACCGCCAACCTGATCGGCGATGGCCTCTACGGCGTCGACCTCAAGCAGTCCGGCGACAAGGTGGTGGTGATCGAAGTCAACGACAACCCCAACCTGGACGCGGGTATTGAAGATGCTTATTTGCAGGACGATTTGTATGGGCTGGTGCTGGAGGAGTTTGTGCGGCGCCTGGAGTTGAAGCGTCAGGGCCAGGTCTGGTGACCCGCCGATGATCCAGCGTTTCGAACTGACCGAAGGCAAGCTGCACAGTGGGGAACGAGACGATGCCCCGATCCAGTTGTTCAACAACCCTGACCTGGCCGAGCGCGAGTGGCTGCGCGACCACCACAAGCTCGACGAGCACGCCCTGGCCTCGGCGCTGGACCCCGATGAGGTCTCGCGCATCGAGTTTCACCCGGACAATCTGTTCCTGATCTGGAAACGCCCGGAAAACTACTCCGGTGGCGGCAACCTGGTGTTCGAGGTGTCGTCCTGCGGCCTGCTGTTTTCGCCTGGCCGCCTGCTGGTGATCGCCACCGACGAAACCCCGCTGAGCGGCCTCGGCAAACGCCGCCCGCTGCACACGCCGCTGGATGTATTGCTCGACTTGCTGCTCAACAACATTCACCACTACCTGGGCCACCTCAAGGTGATCAAGCTGGTCGCACGGGAATTGCAGCAGCAGTTCAACGCATCCATGAGCAACCACCACTTGATGCAGATGTTCAGCCTCAGCGAAAGCCTGATCTATTACATCAACGCGCTGCACAGCAACGGCGCGGTGCTTTCGCGGTTGCGCAACCACGCGGAAAAGGAGCATTTCAGTTCGGAGATACTGGCGCTGATCGACGACCTGATCATCGAGAACCACCAGTGCTACAAACAGGCGGAGATCTATTCCAACGTGTTTTCCGGGCTGATCGACGCCCGTGGCAACCTGATGAACAACAGCATGAACAACCTGTTGCGCAAGCTCACCTTGATCAACGTGGTGTTCCTGCCGCTCAACCTGATTGCGAGCATCGGCGGCATGTCGGAGTTCAGCATGATGACGGCGGGGACGCCGTGGTGGGTTTCGTATCCGTTGTTTCTGGCGGCGATGGGGCTAGGAGGAGGGCTGATGGTGTTGGGGCTCAAACGAATAGCGGGCGGCGCCAATGTCGTGTGAACACCGATCCCTTGTGGGAGCTGGCTTGCCTGCGATGGCATCACTGCGGTGTTCCTGAAACACCGTGTGTACTGCATCGCAGGCAAGCCAGCTCCCACAGGTTGTATGTCGCTCAGGTGGACGGTTGCAGCGTCAGCACTTCAAACCCATCCGCCGTCACCGCCACGGTATGTTCCCACTGTGCCGACAGGCTGTTGTCCTTGGTCACCACCGTCCAGCCATCCTTGAGGCTGCGCACTTTCGAACTGCCCTGGTTGAGCATCGGTTCAACGGTAAACACCATGCCTTCGCGTAGCTCCAACCCCGTTCCGGGGCGGCCAAAGTGCAGGACCTGCGGCTCTTCATGCATCTGCCGGCCAATGCCGTGGCCGCAATACTCGCGGACCACGCTGTAGCCATTGGCTTGCGCGTGGCTCTGGATAGCGTGGCCGATATCGCCCAGGCGCGCGCCGGGCTTGACCTGACGGATGCCCGCCCACATGGCTTCGAAGGTTTTCTCGACCAGGCGCTGGGCCTTGGGCGCAACGCTGCCGATCATGTACATCTTGCTGGAGTCGGCGATGTAGCCGCCTTTTTCCAGGGTGATGTCGATGTTGATGATGTCGCCGTCCTTGAGGATGTCCTTGGCGCTGGGCATGCCATGGCACACCACTTCGTTGATCGAGGTGTTGATGGAGAAGGGGTAGTCGTATTGGCCCAGGCTGGCGGGGCGGGCCTTGAGGTCGTTGCGGATGAAGGCTTCGACGGCGGCGTCCAGCTCCAGGGTGGAGCGGCCAACGGCGACAAAGCCGTCGAGCATCGTGAACACCTGGGCCAGCAGGCGCCCGGCTTCACGCATCACGGCCAGTTGGGCGGCAGTCTTGATCATCAACTGCGCCCCCGGATCAGGTCGGGTTTGTCCAGCAACAGTTTGTTGATCAATTCATTGTAGGGCAGGTGGGGATTGAGCTCGGCGAGCAGGCCGATCTTGATCCAGAATTCGGCCTGGGCGTTGATGGAACGGTCCATCGCGGCGCTGGCCAGGCGCAGTTGTTCGTGCAGTTGGTCGGTGATCTTGACGATGCCCATGGGGTTCACTGTGTTGGATTGATATACAAAGCGTATACGTTTCGTATGTTATGAGTAAACCTTTTGTTGACTTGTCCGGCCGGGGACGGTTAATTTCGTGACATGACCTTTCAAACCTTTTGCAGCCAGCCAAGCATTATTACCGCCATTCCTCATTTGGCGGGATAGCGCACGGCTGTACCCAAACCCGCCCTAGAGGCGGGTTTTGTTTTTCCGTCTCCTGGGCCTTGAACACAAAGCCAGGAAACACCTATGAGTACCTGCACCGCCGATTCGGCACTCCTTGAGCATTACGTAAAAAAGATCCTCGCCGCGCCGGTCTACGATCTGGCAGTACGCACGCCTCTGCAGGCTGCACCGGCGTTGTCGGCGTTGCTGGGCAACCAGGTGCTGCTCAAGCGTGAAGACCTGCAGCCGACCTTCTCGTTCAAGATCCGTGGCGCCTACAACAAGCTGGTGCAGTTGAGCGACGAGCAAAAGGCGCGCGGCGTGGTCACCGCATCGGCCGGCAACCATGCTCAGGGCGTGGCGCTGGCGGCAAGGGAGCTGGGGATCCAGGCGCGGATTGTCATGCCCAGCACTACGCCGGAGTTGAAGGTGCTCGGCGTGTGCTCCCGAGGCGCTGAAGCGGTCTTGCATGGCGAGAGTTTCCCCTTTGCCCTGGCCCACGCGCTGCAACTGGCTGAAACCTCGGGATGCACCTTTGTCTCGCCCTTCGACGATCCCGACGTGATTGCCGGCCAAGGCACTGTGGCCATGGAAATCCTGCGCCAGCAGCAAGGTGCCCTGGACGCGATATTTGTGCCGGTGGGCGGCGGTGGCCTGATCGCCGGGATCGCCGCCTACGTCAAATACCTGCGGCCCGAGGTGCGCATCGTCGGCGTCGAACCCGAAGGCTCCAGTTGCCTGATGGCAGCGTTGAAGGCCGGTGAACGGGTGGTGTTGCCCAGCGTCGATGGGTTTGCCGACGGCACAGCGGTGGCGCAGGTGGGCGCCTATGGGTTTGAAATCTGCCGGGAGTGGGTGGATGACGTCATTACGGTCAGCAACGATGAGCTGTGCAGCGCGATCAAGCTGATCTACGACGATACGCGCTCGATCACCGAGCCTTCAGGTGCGTTGGCGGTCGCGGGGGTTCGCAAGTATGTCACCCGTCACCTGCTGCACGGAAAGACGCTGGTGGCGATCAATTCCGGGGCGAACATCAACTTCGATAGTTTGCGACATGTTGCTGAAAGAGTGGCTGCGCAGGGCGCCGTGCACGCCTAAGTGCTGGGTTAACCGTTTAATCGAAGGGGTTCGACGATGATTCAAACACTGCAATTTTGCTTATATAACGCACCATTGGGCTTATGAGGAAAGGTTACAACGAAGGCTGGTTTTGCCGAGTAGGCTTGGGTGTTGTAAGCGTCTGTCAGGGTCGGCAAGACGTAGCGGGTGAGCGCCCGCCGGATACATAACGACACTCTGTTGGCAGTCTCAGGAAAGGAGAGGTTGACCATGCTTTCGGAACTAGAGCTTCGCAGCATTATTGAAGGAAGTTTCCTGCCCAAACGGTGCGAATGCACCAAAGCCGAAGATGCTTCGCTGACGATCAAGGTCTACGACGACCGCGACCGTGACCGGGTGGATTTGGAAGTCAAAGGCATCAACGCGGACAGACTCGACAGCAGTCGAGCCATTTGCAACCTGATCACCGGGTTGCGCGAAGACCTCAAGCACGCGCACAGTCCTGTCCTGCAACGCGTAGGAGGGCGAGCTTATTGAGAATGCTTGTGCTTGACCTGTGGGCCTGGTGACTGCCAGGCCCAGTGCTGTTCAACCCCGCCAATCAGTTCTGGAAATCGCACGCTTCGGACATCTTCCGGTAGCTCACGTCTTCGACTTTGCCCGCCTTATCCAAAAACTTGATATCTGCCTTGATGACTTTGCATTCATCGGTCTGGGTTTCGTTCATCGCCAGGACTTTGGCGATATTCATCGGCATGCCGTAGTGGTAAGGCACCGGTTTGACAGCGGCGCCTTGCTCGTCGGCCTGAGCCAGGCCTGATACTGCGGCGAGCGCCAAGGCGCCGCCGAACATCAAAGTGCGCAGTTTCATGATGGTTCTCCGCAACAAGTGGGTACAACTTCACTGTCGGCGTGCGGGATTAACCATCGATTAATGTTTACCAGGCTGACAAAACCTTCATGTTTACCAGCTCATCCGCACTCCGGCATTGCCGCTGACACCCTCCATCGGGTTGCCGTCCAGGTTGGTGTTGTAGTCTGCGGCCAAGTAGACGCTCACCGAAGACGACAGCCGCGCAACCACGCCGACACCCACGTCCGCCGTGGAAGACTTGTGATCGCTCTTGATACGGTCCACATCATCGTAAGTCACCGTGTCGCTGCCACCGAATGTCCGCCAGGCGTTGGCCCGCAGATAAGGTTCGACCGGTGTGTTATTCACCAGGTAGCGACCTTTGAGGCGGGCGCCGAGGCGGCCGGTCCAGTACTCCTGGGAGTCGAACGAGACCCTGGAAATACCGTCGTTCTGGCTGTCCAGGTCGATCGTCTGGCGGATCACCTGGGCCTGGGGTTCCACGACCCAATGCTCGGAAACGGCAATCGGGTAGCCGGCTTCGGCGGACAGCGCCAGGGCATGGCCTTTGGTGTCCATCTTTATACCCCGCTCGGACTTGTTGTCGCCCTTCAGGCGCGTGCCCATCGCAACCAGATCCACATACCAGCGGGTCGGATCGGTGAGCGTCCAGTAGGCACCGACGTTATCGCCATCGAGTTTCACCCGTCCGGAACGATTGTTCTGCCAGCCCATCGAGAAACCTTTTACGTTCCCGTTCAGGCGACTCTGGCCGATAAACAGCCCGAAGCGCTGGATCTGCCCGCCGCTGGTTTCGGATGCATACAGGTCATGACCGACCTGATAGCCCTTGACCGAGCCGTCGAAGCTCGGCGCCACGGTGCCTGACCAGTGCTTGTTGAAGTCGCTGCCATAGGCACGCCCCCAACCCGCCGGCACCGCACCGGTCTCGGTCAGCAGGCTTTGCTCGCCTTGGCGATCATGAAAGGTGCCCAGCGCTTGCAGGGTCATCAACTGTGCGGCGGGCACCACCACCGAATACACCGGCACTTCCAAGCGGTACAGCGGGATGGGCTCGGCACCGGCAATGGCGGTCGGCAGCGCCGGGTTGCTCGCGGCGGATTCCGGCGAGTTGCCTGCTGCAACCTGGCTGGGCGGCGGGGCGGGGGGCTCGACCGGCGCGACGGGTTGCGAGGTCGGCGGTTCCACCGGCGGCTCGTCGGAGTCGACCACCGGCGGTGTCGCTGGAATCGGCGGTACGGGCACCACCACCGGTGGTGTCGGTGGCACGGGTGGCACCGCCGGCGGTTGCACGGCAACCACCGACGAGCGCAGGTACCAGTTGTTTTCGGTACCGGCCTTCACGCCGCCCTTGAACAGCAAGTATTCATAGGCCCCGGCCGAGACCGAGCCCTTCAACGAGAAGGCATCGGTGCTGCTCACTGCGCCGTTGAGCGCCTGCACCACCTCAATCCCATTGTTGCGGGTAAAGCCCCCGACGCCGCCAAGATTGCTTACCGCCAATTGGGTGTGGCCACTCAGCGTGCCACCGGACACCACCAACTTGTCCGTCGCGGAGTTTTCATCGCCCAGCACGGTTTGCAGCCACACCTGGCCGTTATTGCCTACGTAGTTACCATACACCGTCAGCGCATCGTTGGCGGTGGCGCTGCCGGTGGTCATATCGATGGTACCGGCGTTGTTCAGCGTCACCAGTTGGCCTGCGAGATACGGCCGCACGCTGCCTTGGGTCACGGCCAGCGTACTGCTGCCGTCAATGTTGAAGGTGCCGGTATTGCTTGCGCTGTCACCCAGGAAAAAATCGCCCGCCAGGTCGAAGCGCGAAGTGTTGGTGAGATTCACCGTTTCCCAGCCGATATAGCGGGCCGCCGTGCTGGACGTCGTGCTGTCGAAGGTCAGTTGATCGTTGCCCAGGCCGCCATCGATGGAGGGCGTGGCAGCCAGCAGGCTTTCGCTGAGTCCGCGCAGCAACGCGGTATCGTCGCCATCGCCCATCAGCACCGCTGATTTGATCTGGCCTCCGTTGAGCCAGTTGAAGGTGTCATCGCCGACGCTGGCGCGGATCTCGCCATTGATCACGCCGCCACTGACCGTGATGCTGTCGTCGCCGCCGCTGGTGCTGATATTGCCGCCAATGTCGCCGCCCGAGATGTTGATCGTATCGATATCGAAACCGGTGACCAGGTTGCCCAGGATTGCGCCGCCGGACAGGTCATAGAAGTTCTTGTCGAGCTTCATGTCGACCCGACCGATAGTGCCACCGGTTTGCTGCGCCACGTCGCCGTCCTCGAACGCGCCGACGATGGTGCCGCCCGTCATCCGGAAAGTGTCACGGCCGTCGCCCTGGGCCAGGGACTGGATTTGCCCGCCGTTCATAATGAAGTCATCGATGCCGGCGCCTTGCTGTACGGCGCCGTTGATCAGGCCGGATTCGATCCGCACGGCGTCTGCCCCCGGACCGAAGATGACGTTGCCGTTGATGGTGCCGCTGCCACCTGCTGGCAGGATCAGGCGGTTATCGCCCAGGAGGTCGGTCAGGCCGGCACTGGTGCCGCTGTCGCAAATAAACGTGTCGTTGCCCGGACCGGGAGTGAGTGTGCAGGCCGCGTAGGCGTGTTGTGATGTGGTGTATTGCAGTGAGAGGAGGCCGACAGCTAAAACGGCGCGGGTTGAAAAACCGTTGCTTTTTCGCATGGGTCTGTCCTGCATCTATTGTAATTACTGCTCCTGTTGGGGTTTAGCACAGTTTTCCTACATGGCAATGTTTATATAAACGCGCGCAGGCCACGGAATACGTGGCCTGCGTGGTGGCACATTGGTCATGTTGCTGCCGGGTTCAGCTCACCTGATGGCGGTAAGGCAGGTCCGGACCGGTCTTGGTGCAGGTCAATGCAGCGGCGCGAACGGCAAAGCCCAGCATGGCGTCGACCTGTTCCCGCGTGAGCTGTTGCAGGCCCTCTACCGAGTCAAGCTGCTGCTCGGTCAGCCAGGCAATCAACGCGGCCTGGAATGTATCACCCGCTCCCACGGTATCGGCCATTACCACTTTGATTGCCGGCGCAGACCAATGGCCATGTTGGCGACTGAATACACTGGCGCCGTCGCCGCCACGGGTGAGGAACACCAACTGGCAACGGTGTTGCAGCCAACCCTGCAGCACGCTTTCCGGCGACTGTTCGGGATAGAGCAAGTGCAAGTCTTCGTCGCTGACCTTGATCAGGTCGGCATGCTTGACCAGTTCCGCCACACGGTCGCGCCACAGCTGAATATCCGGCTGTGGGTTGAGCCGCACGTTGGGGTCGAGGCTGATCAGGCGCTTGCCGCTTTCGCGCTTGACCAGGCTCAGCAGGGTGTCGCCGATGGGTTGCACCACCAGCGAGAACGAGCCGATATGCAGGCCACGGATGTCATCATCCAGCTCGGGCAGATGGCTGACTTCCAGCAAGCGGTCGGCGCAGCCTTCACCACGGAAGTTGTACTGCGGTGACCCATTGGCGCCCACGGCGACCATCGACAAAGTGGTCGGCGCGGCGAATTCCACCAGGAACTGCTCGCTGACGCCCTCATCCTTGAGCACCTGCAACAAACGACGTCCGAGGAAGTCGGTGGACAAGCCGCCGAACAAGCCCGCCTCGATACCCAGGCGGCGCAAGCCGACCGCGACGTTGAACGGCGAACCGCCGGCAATCGCCTTGTAATTGACCTTGGAAGCCTGCCCGCTGGCGTCTTCCTCGCTGAAAAAATCGAACAGCGCTTCACCACACACCAGATACATAGTCGTTCGCTCTTAAAGGGTTGCCACAAGCTGTTGATAGCGCTCGTAGGCGTGTTGATACGCGCTGACGCTGGCCGAGACCGGCAGCGTGCGGCTGGTTGGGTCGACGCTCACGCATTTGTCGCACAGGCTGGCCAGGGACTCGCCGGACTGGCTCCACGCCGCCTGGATCGCCGCGCCCAGGGCGGCGGCTTCACTTTGTTCGGTGCAGACCACTTCGGTATTCATGATATCGGCGACCATCTGCCGCCAGACCGGGCTTTTCGAACCGCCGCCGATCAAGCGGATGCTCTGGCTTTGCAGGCCGGTCTGGCGCAGCAGGTCCAGGCCGTAGCGCAGGCCGAAGGTGGTGCCTTCGACCACCGCGCGGCACAGGTTGGCGCGGGTCAGGTTGGTCATGGTCAACCCGTGCAGGCTGCCGGTGGCGTGGGGTAGGGCAGGCACGCGTTCGCCGTTGAGGAACGGCAGCATGCTCACGCCGTCGGCGCCTATCGGTGCTTGCTCGACCAAGGCGTTGAAGGCAACCAGATCGAGGTCGAACAGCTCGCGGATCACCCCGGTGGCGTTGGTCAGGTTCATGGTGCAGATCAACGGCAGCCAGCCGCCGCTGGATGAACAGAAGGTGGCGACCGAGGCTTGCGGGCTGACGTTGGGCTGGTCGGCGAATGCGTACACGGTGCCCGACGAACCCAGGCTCATCGTGATCACGCCGGGGGCAATATTGCCAGTGCCGATGGCGCCCATCATGTTGTCGCCACCGCCACTGGAAACGATGGCGTTGGGGTTGATGCCCAGGCGTTCGGCAATGGCTGGAAGAACGGTGCCGACGCTTTGATGGGCTTCAATCAGTTGTGGCAGCGCCCGCTCTAGACGCCCGCTTGGATCGATGTGCTTGAGCAGCGCCATATCCCATTCGCGGGTGCGCACGTTGAAGTAGCCGGTGCCCGATGCATCGCCGTATTCCGCGACGGCGCGGCCAGTGAGCCAGTAATTCAGGTAGTCGTGGGGCAGCAGGATATGCGCGATGCGCGCGAAGATGTCCGGGTGTTGTTCACGGGTCCACAGCAGCTTGGACACGGTGTAGCCCGGTGCAATCGCCACGCCGAGGCGTTCCAGGGAACCGCTTTCGCCGCCCAAGTGTTGCAAGAGCCTTTCGTTTTCCGGCGCGGTTTCGGTGTCGCACCACAGCTTGGCCGGGCGCAGCACCTGGCCTTGCTCATCCAGCAGCACCAAACCATGCTGCTGGCCGGAAACGCCGATACCGAGGATGTCCTGGCCGTCCACACCGGCCTGTTGCAAGGCACGATGGGTGGCTTCGGTAAAGGCATCCAGCCATTCCAGGGTGTGCTGCTCACGGCGGCCATTGGCGCCGCTGATCAATGTGTGTGCCGCTGCGCCCAGGCCCAGCACCTTGCCGCTCGTGGCGTCTAGGACGATGGCCTTGGTGCCTTGGGTGCCGCAGTCGATGCCGAGAAACAGGTTTTGCTGGGTCATGGCGGGGTGCTCAGCATTAATTATTGTTGGAGTGAACATGCGATCTATGTGGGAGCTGGCTTGCCTGCGATGGCGGCGGTTCAGTCAGCCAGGGGTGACTGACAGATCGCTATCGCAGGCAAGCCAGCTCCCACAGGTTTAAGCCGGTTTCTTCAAGAGGGTTTGCAGGGTTGCGGTGACGCCGTTGTCACGCAAGCTTGCATAGCACCGCTCGAACGCTGCCACAAACTCAGCCGAATTGGGAATAGCCTTGCCAAAAATCTCTTCCACCCCCAGCAGACGTTGGCTGATCAACGCATCATCACTCACCAGCCCCTGGCAAAACTCGGCACGCGGGTCAGGGATCGTGTAGCTCAGCCCATTCTCGTCCACCCCCTTCAAGTAGAGCGCCCACGCCGCCACGACCAACGCGGCGCGCTCAGTCTCACGCCCATCGGCAATCAGGCGGTTGATAGTCGGTACGGTGAACTTGGGAAACTTCGACGAGCCATCCGAGCACACGCGCTCCAGTTGGTCGGCAATCGCCTGGTTGGAGAAGCGGTCCACCAGCGTCTGCTTGTAGTCCGTCAGGTCGATGCCTGGCACCGGCGCCAGGTTTGGCGTGACATCCAGGTCCATGTAGGCGCGCATGTAGGCGACAAACACCGGGTCGTTCATGGTCTCGTGCACAAACCGATAACCCTTGAGAAACCCCAGGTAGGTCAGCGCCAGGTGGCTGCCGTTGAGCAGGCCGATTTTCATTTCTTCATAGGGCGTGACGTCATCGGTGAACTGCACACCGACCGTTTCCCAGGCCGGGCGACCGTTGACGAATTTGTCTTCCAGCACCCACTGCACAAAGGGTTCGCACACCACCGGCCAGGCATCGTCGATACCGTGGTCATCATGCAGTTGCAGGCGGTGCGCGGTGCTGGTCATCGGTGTGATGCGGTCGACCATGGCGTTCGGAAAGCTCACGTTGGCCTTGATCCAGTCGTGCAGTTCGGCGTTGTGCAGTGCGGCGAAGGCCAGCAGCGCCTTGCGCGTCACGGCGCCGTTATGCGGCAGGTTATCGCAGGACATCACGGTAAACGCCGGGGTGCCGGCGGCGCGGCGTTGGGTCAGCGCGGCGCAGATAAAACCAAACACGGTCTTTGGTGCGCTCGGGTGCGCCAGATCATGCTGGATCTGCGGCAGGTGGGCCATGAACTCGCCGTTGCTGTCGTCGATGCAATAGCCGCCTTCGGTGATGGTCAGCGAGACGATACGGATCGCCGGGTCGGCCAGTTTGTCGATCAGCGCCTGGGCGCCGTCTTCGGCCAGCAGCATGTCACTGATCGAGCCGATCACGCGCACTTCGGTGTCGTCGGTATCGCCCAGTTCATACAAGGTGAACAAGTAGTCCTGGCCAGCCAGGTCATCGCGGGCCTTGCGGTCTTCGGCCCGCAGGCCGACGCCGCAGATGCTCCAATCCAGGCCAACACCGGTGTTCATCAGCGCGTCGGTGTAATAGGCCTGATGCGCGCGATGGAAACCGCCGACGCCGATATGGGCGATGCCTTGCGTGGTGCTGGCAATCGCATAGGTGGGCAGCTTCACGTGCGGTGCCAACTGGGTGAGGTTCTGTTTATTCAGTTTCATCAGCAAAGTCTCGCGAAATCAGGCGGCAGCGCGCAGTGGGCGGGCCACGGCAACACCGTCGGTGTCGAACAGATGGCAGTGCGCCGGGTCCAGGTGCAGGTGCAGCGTCTCGCCGTACTGGCTGGCCATGTCGCCACGGATCCGCATGGTCAGCGGCTCGCCGTTGGCGGTGTTGACGTGGCAGAAGGTGTCGCTGCCCAGGCGCTCGCCGACGTCGGCGGTGACGGTCAAAGTCGTCTGGCCAGGAGAGGCGATTTCCAGGTGTTCCGGACGAATCCCAAGCGTCACGGCACTGCCCACGCTCAAGGTGGCACCGCTCAGCGGCAGGTTAATCAACGTGCCGGCATCCAGCTGCACTTCGCAGCTTTGGCTTTCAACGCGGGTGACCTTGCCCTTGAGGAAACCCATCTTCGGCGTGCCGAGGAAACCCGCCACAAACAGGTTGGCGGGTTGGTGATACAGCTCCAGCGGCGAGCCGACCTGCTCGATACGGCCACTGTTCAGCACGACCACTTTGTCGGCCAGGGTCATCGCCTCCACCTGGTCGTGGGTCACGTAGATCATGGTCGCTTGCAGCTCTTTATGCAGGCGCGCCAGTTCCAGGCGCATCTGCACACGCAGGGCGGCGTCGAGGTTGGACAGCGGTTCATCGAACAGGAAGATCTTCGGGTTACGCACAATTGCGCGGCCGATGGCCACACGCTGGCGCTGGCCGCCGGACAGCTGCTTGGGCTTGCGCTCCAGCAACGGGCCCAGCTCCAGGATGCGCGCCGCTTCGCTGACCTTGCTCTCCACCAGCTTCTTGTCGACACCGGCCAGGTCCAGGGCGAACGACATGTTTTTGCGCACGCTCATGTGCGGGTAGAGCGCGTAGGTCTGGAACACCATCGCCAGGTCACGCTTGGCCGGGGTCACTTCGGTGATATCGCGGCCATCCAGTTCGATGGTGCCTTCGCTGACCTCTTCCAGCCCGGCGATCAGGCGCAGCAACGTGGATTTACCGCAGCCCGACGGGCCGACGAACACCACGAACTCCTTGTCGTTCACTTCCAGGTCAATGCCCTTGATGATGGAAAAGCCTTCGAAGCCTTTTTGCAGATTCTTGATTTTCAGGTTGGCCATGATGGGCCTCCGCTAGGAATTATTATTTGACGGCGCCGAAGGACAAACCACGCACCAGCTGTTTCTGGCTGATCCAGCCAAAGATCAGGATCGGCGCGCAGGCCAGGGTCGACACGGCGGACAATTTGGCCCAGAACAAGCCTTCGGGGCTGGAGTAGGAGGCGATCAACGCGGTCAGCGGCGCTGCGGCGGAGGAGGTCAGGTTCAGCGACCAGAAGGCCTCGTTCCAGCACAGGATCAGCGACAGCAACACGGTAGAGGCCAGGCCGCCCTTGGCAATCGGCAGCAGCACGCGGACCATCTCTTGCCACAGGGTCGCGCCATCCAGGCGCGCAGCTTCGAGGATGTCCTTGGGGATGTCCTTGAAGTAGGTGTAAACCATCCACACCACAATCGGCAGGTTGATCAGGGTGTAGATGATGATCAGCGCGATGCGCGTATCCAGCAGGCCAAAGCTCTTGGCCAACAGGTAGATGGGCATCAGTACGCCCACCGGCGGCAGCATCTTGGTGGACAGCATCCACAGCAGCGTGCCTTTGGTGCGCTGGGTTTCGTAGAACGCCATGGAGTAGGCCGCTGGCACCGAGATCAGTAGGCACAGCGCCGTTGCGCTGAAGGAAATCAGTACCGAGTTCCACGCATAGCTGAAGTAGTTGCTGCGCTCGTTGATGTGCAGGTAGTTCTCCAGCGTCGGCGTGAAGATGAACTGCGGCGGTGTGGCGAACGCATCGATTTCGGTCTTGAAGCTGGTCAGCACCATCCAGAAGATCGGGAAGAAGATCAGGATCGCAATGGCCCAGGCCAACGTGCCGAGCAACAGGCTTTGCAGGCGGCGGGATTGTTGAAGCGTCATGGCGCGGCCCTCAAGGCTTGTCAGTCAGGTTTTTGCCGATCATCCGCACCAGGATGATCGCCGCGATATTGGCGATGACCACGGCAATCAAGCCGCCGGCCGAGGCCATGCCCACGTCGAACTGCACCAGCGCCTGGTTGTAGATCAGGTAGGCGAGGTTGGTCGAGGCGTAGCCGGGGCCACCGTTGGTGGTGGTGAAGATCTCGGCGAACACCGAGAGCAAAAAGATCGTCTCGATCATCACCACCACGGCAATCGGGCGGGCCAGGTGCGGCAGGGTCAGGTGCCAGAAAATCGCGATGGCGCCGGCACCGTCCAGGCGTGCGGCTTCCTTTTGTTCCTGGTCGAGGGACTGCATGGCGGTCATCAGCAGCAGGATCGCGAAGGGCAGCCACTGCCACGACACGATGATGATGATCGACAGCAACGGGTAGTGCGCCAGCCAGTCCACGGGTTCTGCGCCGAAGAACTTCCACACGGCGGCCAGGATTCCGGACACCGGATGGAAAATCAGGTTCTTCCAGATCAGCGCACCGACGGTGGGCATGATGAAGAACGGCGAAATCAGCAACACGCGTACCAGGCCACGGCCGAAGAACTCACTGGCCTCCAGCAGGGCACTGATCAGCACACCGAACACCACACTGATCAGCAGCACACTGCCCACCAGCAACAAGGTATTCGTGGCGCCGGGCAGGAAGCCCGAATCGGTGATGAAATACGTGAAGTTTTCCAGCCCGACGAATTGGTTTTCGCCAGGGTAGAGCAAGTTGTAGCGGATCAGCGAAAAGTACAGGGTCATGCCCAGCGGCACGATCATCCACAGCAGCAGCAGGGCGACTGAGGGGCTGACAAGGAACCAGCCGGGGTTGGCCAGGCGGTTTTTGGCGGGTGTATTCATGGTAATCAAGACCGATTAGAGGCAGGTGCGCAAAACCCCTGTAGGAGCGAGCTTGCTCGCGAAGGCATTCCAGGCCCAGTGCGGCTTCGGATGTACCTTTTTCGCGAGCAAGCTCGCTCCTACAGGTCAGGGAGGTTACTTGGGATAACCGGCCCGCTTCATTTCACGCTCGGTAGTGGTCTGTGCGGCGGTCAATGCAGCATCCACCGTCTGCTGACCGGTCAGCGCACCCGAGAAGAACTTGCCGACCTGGGTCCCGATCGCCTGGAACTCTGGAATGGTCACCAACTGGATACCGACATACGGCACCGGCTTGAGCGTCGGCTTGGTGGGGTCTGCGACTTTCAGCGACTCCAGGGTCACCTTGGCAAACGGCGCCGCCTTCATGTACTCGTCGCTGTAGGTCGACTTGCGCGTGCCTGGCGGTACGTTGGCGATGCCATCGGTCTTGGCGACCAATGCACCGTACTCCTTGGAAGTCGCCCAGCTGGTGAACACCTTGGCAGCGTCCTTGGCCTTGGAACTGGTGGGGATCGCCAGGCTCCAGGAGTACAGCCACGAGGTGCCTTTGTCGGTCTTCTCGTGCGGGGCAAAGGTAAAGCCGACATGGTCAGCCACTTTGCTCTGGGTGTTGTCGGTGACGAACGAGCCGGCCACGCTGGCGTCGACCCAGATCGCGCACTTGCCGCTGTTGAACAGCGCCAGGTTTTCGTTGAAACCGTTGCTGGAAGCACCCGGCGGGCCGGATTTCTTCATGTTGTCGACGTAGAAGTTCAGCGCGTCTTTCCATTCTGGACCGTTGAATTCCGGCTGCCACTTTTCATCGAACCAGCGCGCACCGTAGCCATTGGCCAGGGTGGTGATCAGTGCCATGTTCTCGCCCCAACCGGCTTTGCCGCGCAGGCACAGGCCGTATTGTTCTTTGGTCTTGTCGGTGAGTTTGCTGGCGAATTCGCCGATCTGGGTCCAGGTCGGGTGCTCAGGCATGGTCAGCCCGGCGTTCTTGAACAGGTCGGTGCGGTAATAGGTGATCGAGCTTTCGGCGTAGAACGGCAGGGCGTACAGCGAGCCTTTGACAGACAAACCGTCACGCACCGAAGGGAATACATCATCGAGGTCGTAGGACGCCGGCAGGTCCTTCATCGGCTCCAGCCAACCTTTGGCGCCCCACAGTGCAGCTTCGTACATGCCGATGGTCAACACGTCGAACTGCCCACCCTGGGTGGCGATGTCGGTGGTGAGGCGTTGGCGCAGCACGTTTTCTTCGAGCACCACCCAGTTCAGCTTGATCTCCGGATGCTCGGTCTCGAAGGTTTTCGAGAGCTTTTGCATGCGGATCATGTCGCTGTTGTTGACGGTGGCAATGGTGAGGGTTTGCGCGCCAAGGCTGACGGCGCTGAGGGTCATGCAAGAAAAGGCAAGCAGAGCTTTTGCTGTGAACTTCATCGCGCACTCCATTTCCGCGCCCAGGGGGCTACAGAAGGACGGTTATTGTTGTTGTGTCTTCCTACAGGGAGTCAGGAAGAGTGTGCGGTTGATTACAGCCTTGAAATGGCGATGTGACAAATCCTTGGGCGCACTGGGACTGATACTTTTTTGCACTCTGTGGTGATTGGCTGAAACGATTTATCCGGGAGCACGGTGATCCACTGTAGGAGCTGGCTTGCCTGCGATGGCATCGACACGGTGCACCTGACACGCCGAGGTGTCTGCATCGCCGGCAAGCCGGCTCCTACAGAAAGCGGTTCAGGCCAGATTCTGTTCGGTCAAACGCTGCACCGCAAGACGCCGGTAGTGGGAAGGCGTCATGCCCTTGAGTTGCTGAAAGCGTCGGTTGAAATTGGAAATATTGTTGAAGCCTGATTCAAAGCACACATCCGTCACGGCTTTATCGCCATCGGCCAGCAACTCGCAGGACTTGCTGATGCGCAGCCGATTGACGAATTCGATAAAAGTACGCCCAGTCGCCTGCTTGAACACCCTTGAGAAATAGGTGGGCTTCATTCCCAGGTACTCCGCCACCTCTTCAAGCGGCAACTCCCGCGCGTAGTGGGCAAAAATATAGTCCACCGCGCGGTTGGTACGGTCGATGCTGTGCTCATCGGCCAGTTGCGGCGTAGTCACGCCGGAGAGCAGTTGGTAGTCCTCACACGCACTCAACACTTCCAGCAGGATAAAGAAATGCCCCAGGCGCGCCATGCCCTGGGTGTCCTCGATACGCTGCATCAAGGTCATGGCCTGGGCGATGGTTTTTTTGCAGCGGAACTCGATGCCGTACTGCGCGCGCTCCAGCAACGGCGCCAGGGTCTTGAGTTCGGCGAAGATGTGGCTGCCTTGCTCGAACAGCTCATCAGTGAAATTCACCAGCATGTCGCGCTTGGGCACCACCTCGTCTTCCTCCACCTGGCTGATCCAGTTGTGGGGCAGGTTGGGGCCGGTGAGGAACAGGCTTTCCGGGTAGAAGTTGCCGATGTAGTCGCCGATGAACACCTTGCCGGAGCTGGCCACGATCAGGTGCAGCTCATATTCCTTGTGGAAGTGCCAGCGCACCAGCGGGCAGGGGAAGCCGTGCTGGCGATAGATGATGGACAGGCCGTTGTGGTCGTCCATCAGTTCGTAGGAAGGGTCGGTGATACGCGCTGCTCGGGTCATGCTGCCGTCGCTTTATTGTGGTTGCTGCGTAGGATAATGCCCCGTCGCGCGCGCCCTCGCCAGCGCTGGTGTTTATAGGCTGCGGTTTTTCGCCTCGATCCATTGGGACATGTACTGCGTACTTTTATGCGCATGGTGGCGCAGCATGCTGCCGGTGAAGTTGTCCCGGCGGTGGGCATTCAGATTGCTGCGGCACTGTTCCAGGCAGGCCACCAGCGCAGGGCCATGGACGTTCTGGTCGTAGCGACGGACCAACAATTGGCGGCCGTTTTCCTGGGCCTGGGTCCAGCGTTTGCGGTCCTGGTAGAGCGACACCGCAGCGGCGGCCAGGGCTGGAGCGCTGTGTTCGATCACGCCCGGCCAAGGTTGGTCATCGCCCATGCCCTCGGCACCGATTGGCGTGGTGATGTTCGGCGTGCCGCAGAGCATCGCGTCCGCCAGTTTGCCCTTGATGCCGGCGCCGAACCGCAAGGGCGCCAGGCAGATACGCGCGGCGGTCATGACTTGCAGGGCATCTTCGGCCCAGTTCATCACATGAAAGCCCTGGGCCGGGTTGTGCAAAGCGGTGGCTTTGGGCGGGGTATAGGACCCGTAGATATGCAGCTGCGCGCCCGGTAATTGCTGGCGAATCAGCGGCCACAGGCTGTTTTTCATCCATAACACCGCATCCCAGTTGGGTGCGTGGCGGAAGTTGCCGATGCTGAGGAAGTGCGCACGGTCTTCAAATGGCACGAAGGGCTCGGTCGGCGGCTGCAACATCAGCGGGCACCAGTGGAGCAGGGCGGCGGGTACGTTGAATTGCTCGGTGAGCAGCTGCGCTTCCACGTCCGAGATCATCAGGCTGATGTCACAGCGGTAGATCGCGGCAATTTCGCGCTTGGCGATGTCCGTATTGGCCATCAGCTGGAATTCATCATCCAGCGCCGGCGCGAACAGTGCGCTGAAATCCTCGCTGTGGAGATGGGCTTTGAGGTGATCCTTCAGACGCTGCTGGCGCGCATCACGCAGGCTTTGCAGGTCGCAGGTTTCCAGCACCCGCAGGGCATCGGGACAGTGCTTCTCGACACGCCAGCCGAACTGTTCCTCCATCATGAAACGGTCGAACAGCACGATATCCGGTGCCAGTTCGCGGATAAAATCATCGAAACTGCTGTTATTGAGTTCGATGGCGCGTTCGGCGATGCCCAGCGCAGGCAAGTCGGCCTTGTGTTCGCCGATGGTGGCCGGGCTGCTGAAGGTGATATCCCATCCTTGTGTAAGAAAGCTCTCAAGGATTTGCATCATATGCCCGCCGGCAGCCGAGGAGCGGGGTTCCGGCCAGACGTATCCAATGACCAGGACTTTGGTGGCAGGGGCATTCATCGACATCGTTCTCCTTGAAGGGCAGGGCGCAAAGCGCGCAATTAAACCATAACCGACGACATGACAATTTATGTTTGGCGGTAGGTAGCCAACGTACTTTGTGGTTAACTTCGGCCTCTCGAATTCGTTAAACCCAAATCAACATAAGGATTCCGTTCATGGCTCAAGTCACCCTTCGTGGTAACCCTGTCCAGGTTGAAGGCGAATTGCCGAAAACCGGTTCCACCGCTCCTGAATTCAGCCTTGTTGCTGTCGACCTGTCAGAAGCGTCCCTGGAAACCTTCGCCGGCAAGCGCAAGGTTCTGAACATCTTCCCAAGCGTTGACACCCCGACCTGCGCCACTTCGGTACGCAAGTTCAACGCCCAGGCCAACGACCTGAGCAACACCGTCGTGCTGTGCATCTCCTCTGACCTGCCGTTTGCCCAGAAGCGTTTCTGCGGCACCGAAGGCCTGGACAATGTGCTGAGCCTGTCGGACTTCCGCAACGCCGACTTCGCGGTCGACTACGGCGTTTCGCTGGCCGACGGCCCTCTGCAAGGCCTGACCGCCCGCGCCGTAGTGGTATTGGACGAGAACAACAACGTGCTGCACAGCGAACTGGTGCCAGAAATCGGCCAAGAGCCAAACTACGAAGCAGCCCTGGCTGTTTTGAAGTAACTGTTTCGGTACGTTACTGTCGTTTTGCAGTAACACGCTTGATGCATGATTGCGGCCTGGCCTAGTCCAGGCCGTTTTTATTTGTAGCTCAGATGCTTAGCGAAACGGTCGATGAACTAAGGTCAGAAGTTAAAAGTTGTAAGCCCAAGGTAAATAGCCGGTAAAGGCGCTTTTCTAAATGCGCCCCAGTGCTTATCTTTCAGCCTCCCAAAGAAGAAGCTCTCGCGCCCAATGGTTGATCACTCCATGCAATCCTCCCCCCGTAAGTCCCGCCGCTGGCTGTTCGGCCTGCTTGTGCTGCTGGTTATCGCCGGCCTGTGCTGGAAATTCTGGCCCGCCAGCCACAAGGATGCCGCCGCGCAGGCGCCAGCCGGACGTGCCGGCAAGTCGGGGATGATGCGCCCGGGTTTCGGTGGCTCTGCCGGCCCGGTGCCAGTGCGTGTGGCGCCTGCGGTGCTGGGCGAGTTCCCGGTGTACTACAAGGCCTTGGGCACGGTCACCGCGCTCAACACCATCAATGTGCGCAGCCGGGTGGGCGGTGAGTTGGTAAAGATCGCCTTTGAAGAAGGCCAGATGGTCAAGGCCGGTGACCTGCTCGCCGAGATCGACCCCCGCAGCTACCAGAACGCCTTGCTCCAGGCCCAGGGCACGCTGATGCAGAACCAGGCCCAGCTGAAAAATGCCCAGGTCGACGTGCAGCGTTACCGCGACCTGTACGCCCAGGACAGTATCGCCAAGCAGACCCTGGACACCGCCGAAGCGCTGGTCCTGCAATACCAGGGCACGGTCAAGACCAACCAGGGCGCGGTTGATGACGCCAAGCTCAACCTCGAATTCACCAAGATCCGCGCGCCGATCAGCGGCCGCGTCGGCCTGCGCCAGGTGGACGTAGGCAACCTGGTGGCGGCCAACGACACCACATTCCTGGCCGTGATCACCCAGACCCAGCCGATCAGCGTGGCCTTCACCTTGCCGGAGAACACCCTGGAAACCGTGCTCACCCGCTACCACGCCGGCAACAAGCTGCCCGTGGAAGCCTGGGACCGTGGCGATGTGAAACAGCAGGCCGTCGGCGTGCTGCAGAGCCTGGACAACCAGATCGACGTCACCACCGGCACCCTGAAATTCAAGGCGCGTTTCGATAACAAGGACCAGGCACTGTTCCCGAACCAGTTCGTCAATGTGCACCTGTTGGCCGACACCCTGCATAACGTGGTGCTGGCGCCGTCGGCGGCGATCCAGTTCGGCAACACCGGTACCTTTGTCTATGTGCTCGACGGTGATAAGAAGGTCAAGGTGCAGCCGCTGGTGGTGGGTGATACCGATGGCGACAATACCGTGATCAAGGAAGGCCTCAAGGCTGGCGACCGCGTGGTGCTGGAAGGCACCGACCGCTTGAAGGACGGCAGTGAAATCGAGGTGGTCAACGACAGCAGCGAAGTGCCGACCACCCCGACCGAGCACCTGCAAGGCAAGCCCGCGGCGAAAGGGGAGACCGGCACCACTGCCGGCAAGGCGCAAAAGGTCGGTTCATGAACCTGTCGCGGCTGTTTATCCTTCGCCCGGTTGCCACCACGCTGAGCATGCTGGCCATTGTGTTGGCCGGCATCATTTCGTATCGCTTGCTGCCGGTGTCGGCGTTGCCCCAGGTGGATTACCCGACGATCCGCGTGATGACCCTGTACCCCGGCGCCAGCCCCGACGTGATGACCAGTGCGGTCACCGCGCCGCTGGAACGCCAGTTCGGGCAAATGCCCGGCCTTACGCAGATGGCCTCCACCAGCTCCGGCGGTGCGTCGGTGCTGACCCTGCGTTTCAACCTCGACATCAACATGGATGTCGCCGAGCAGCAGGTGCAGGCCGCGATCAACGCCGCGACCAACCTGTTGCCCAAGGACCTGCCGGCGCCTCCGGTGTACAACAAGGTCAACCCGGCGGATACCCCGGTGCTGACCCTGGCAATCACCTCCAAGACCATGCTGCTGCCCAAGCTCAATGACCTGGTCGACACGCGCATGGCGCAGAAAATCGCGCAGATCAGCGGCGTCGGCATGGTCAGCATCGCGGGCGGCCAGCGCCAGGCCGTGCGCATCAAGGTCAACCCCGAGGCCCTGGCGGCCAATGGCTTGAACCTGTCGGACGTGCGCACCCTGATCGCCGCGTCCAACGTCAACCAGCCCAAGGGTAACTTCGACGGCCCCACCCGCGTGTCGATGCTCGACGCCAACGACCAGTTGGTCTCGCCCCAGCAATACGCCGAACTGATCCTGGCCTACAACAATGGCGCGCCGCTGCGCCTGAAAGACGTGGCCCAGATCGTCGACGGCGCCGAAAACGAACGCCTCGCCGCCTGGGCCAATGAAAACCAGGCCGTCCTGCTGAACATCCAACGCCAGCCAGGCGCCAACGTGATCGAGGTGGTGGACCGCATCAAGGCGCTGCTACCGAGCATCACCGACAACTTGCCGGCCGGCCTCGACGTGACGGTACTCACCGACCGCACCCAGACCATCCGCGCCTCGGTCAAGGACGTGCAACACGAATTGCTCATCGCTATTGCCCTGGTGGTGATGGTGACGTTCCTGTTCCTGCGCCGGGTCAGCGCCACGATCATTCCGTCCATCGCGGTGCCGCTGTCCCTGGTGGGCACTTTTGGCGTGATGTACCTGGCGGGGTTCTCCATCAATAACCTGACGCTGATGGCCCTGACCATCGCCACTGGTTTTGTGGTGGACGATGCGATCGTGATGCTGGAGAACATCTCCCGTTATATCGAGGAAGGCGAAACGCCGCTGGCTGCGGCACTCAAGGGCGCCAAGCAAATCGGTTTCACCCTGATTTCTCTGACCCTGTCGCTGATCGCGGTACTGATTCCGCTGCTGTTCATGGCTGACGTGGTGGGACGGCTGTTCCGAGAGTTCGCCATCACCCTCGCGGTGGCGATCCTGATTTCCCTGGTAGTCTCGCTGACGCTCACGCCGATGATGTGCGCGCGTTTGCTCAAGCGTGAGCCGAAGGAAGAGGAACAAAGCCGCTTCTACAAGGCCAGCGGCGCCTGGATCGACTGGTTGATCGCACGTTACGGCAGCATGCTGCAGTGGGTGCTCAAGCATCAGCCGCTGACCCTGCTGGTGGCCATCGCGACCCTGGGCCTGACCGTGTTCCTGTACCTGATCGTGCCCAAGGGCTTCTTCCCGGTGCAGGACACCGGCGTGATCCAGGGTATTTCCGAAGCGCCACAGTCGATTTCCTTTGCCGCCATGAGCCAGCGCCAGCAGGACCTGGCCAAGATCATCCTGGCTGATCCGGCAGTGGAAAGCCTGTCTTCCTACATTGGTGTGGACGGCGACAACGCGACCCTCAACAGCGGGCGCTTGCTGATCAACCTCAAGGCCCACGGCCAGCGCGACCTGAGCGCGGCCCAGGTGATCACCCGCCTGCAGCCGGAAATCGACAAGCTGGTGGGTATCCGCCTGTTCATGCAGCCCGTGCAGGACCTGACCATCGAAGACCGCGTGAGCCGCACCCAGTACCAATTCAGCATGTCCTCGCCGGACGCCGAGTTGCTGGCACTGTGGAGTGACAAACTGGTCCACGCGTTGAGCCAGTTGCCCGAACTCACTGACGTCGCCAGCGACCTGCAGGACAAAGGCTTGCAGGTGTACCTGGTGATCGACCGCGACGCGGCTTCGCGCCTGGGCGTCAGCGTGTCGACCATCACCGACGCGTTGTATGACGCCTTCGGCCAGCGGCAGATCTCCACCATCTACACCCAGGCCAGCCAGTACCGCGTGGTGCTGCAGGCCCAGTCCGGCGAAACCCTCGGCCCGGACGCGCTGAACCAGATCCACGTGAAAACTACCGACGGCGGCCAGGTGCGCCTGTCCAGCCTGGCCCGTGTGGAACAGCGCCAGGCGCAATTGGCGATTGCGCATATCGGCCAGTTCCCGGCGGTGATGATGTCATTCAACCTGGCCCCTGGCGTGGCGCTGGGCAAAGGTGTGGAGCTGATCAACCAGACCCAGAAAGACATTGGCATGCCGGTGGGCGTGCAGACTCAGTTCCAGGGCGCAGCCCAGGCCTTCGAAGCCTCACTGTCGAGCACTTTGCTGCTGATCCTGGCGGCGGTGGTCACCATGTACATCGTGCTGGGCGTGCTCTACGAGAGCTATATCCACCCGATCACCATTCTCTCGACCTTGCCGTCGGCGGCGGTGGGGGCCTTGCTGGCGTTGCTGCTCAGCGGCAATGACCTGGGCATGATCGCGATCATCGGCATCATCTTGCTGATCGGTATCGTCAAGAAGAACGCGATCATGATGATCGACTTCGCCCTCGACGCCGAACGCAACCAGGGCCTTGACCCGCAGACCGCGATCTACCAGGCGGCGCTGCTGCGCTTCCGGCCGATCCTGATGACCACGCTGGCCGCATTGTTCGGCGCGGTGCCGTTGATGCTCGCCACCGGTTCCGGTGCGGAACTGCGCCAACCGCTGGGCCTGGTAATGGTCGGTGGCCTGCTGGTGAGCCAGGTGCTCACCCTGTTCACCACGCCGGTGATCTACCTGTATTTCGACCGCCTCGGCCGCCGCTGGCGCAAAGAGCCGCAAAGCCTGGAGCCGGTTGAGTCATGAACCTGTCCGGACCTTTCATCCGCCGGCCGGTCGCGACCATGCTGCTGAGCCTGGCGATCCTGTTGCTCGGCGGCGTGAGCTTCAACCTGTTGCCGGTGTCGCCGCTGCCGCAGATCGACTTCCCGGTGATCGTGGTGTCGGCCAGCTTGCCCGGTGCCAGCCCCGAGGTGATGGCATCCACGGTGGCGACGCCGCTGGAGCGCTCGTTCGGCGCGATTGCCGGCATCACCACTATGAGCAGTTCGTCGAGCCAGGGCTCTACGCGGGTGATCCTGGCGTTTGACTCCGACCGTGATATCAACGGCGCGGCGCGGGAAGTGCAGGCGGCGATCAATGCCTCGCGCAACCTGCTGCCCAGCGGTATGCGCAGCATGCCCACCTACAAGAAGATCAACCCGTCCCAGGCGCCGATCATGGTGCTGTCGCTGACCTCGGACGTGTTGCAGAAGGGCCAGCTGTATGACCTGGCCTCGACCATTCTGTCGCAAAGCCTGTCTCAGGTCCCTGGCGTTGGTGAAGTGCAGATCGGCGGCAGCTCCCTGCCGGCGGTGCGCATCGAGCTCGAACCCAAGGCCCTCGACCAGTACGGCGTGGCCCTTGACGATGTGCGCAACACCATCGCCAACGCTAACCAGCGTCGGCCCAAGGGTTCCCTGGAAGACAGCCAGCGCAACTGGCAGATCCAGGCCAACGACCAGTTGGAGAAGGCCAAGGACTACGAGCCGCTGCTGATCCGCTACCAGAACGGCGCGGCCCTGCGCCTGGGCGATGTGGCCAAGATCAGTGACGGCGTGGAAGACCGCTACAACAGCGGATTCTTCAACAACGAACCGGCGGTGCTGCTGGTGATCAACCGCCAGTCTGGCGCCAACATCATCGAGACGGTCCGGCAGATCAAGGCGCAGTTACCGGCGTTGCAGGCGGTGCTGCCGTCCAGCGTCAAGCTGAGCCTGGCCATGGACCGCTCGCCGGTGATCACCGCGACCTTGCACGAAGCCGAGATGACCTTGCTCATCGCAGTGGGCCTGGTGATCCTGGTGGTGTACCTGTTCCTGGGTAACTTCCGCGCCTCGCTGATCCCGACCCTGGCGGTGCCGGTCTCACTGGTGGGCACCTTTGCGGTGATGTACCTGTACGGGTTCTCGCTGAACAACTTCTCGTTGATGGCGTTGATCCTGGCCACCGGTTTGGTGGTGGACGATGCCATCGTGGTGCTGGAAAACATTTCCCGGCATATCGACGAAGGCGTGCCTCCGATGAAGGCGGCGTACCTGGGCGCCAAGGAAGTCGGCTTCACCTTGCTGTCGATGAACGTGTCGCTGGTGGCGGTGTTCCTCTCTATCCTGTTCATGGGCGGGATTGTCACCAACCTGTTCCGCGAATTTTCCATCACCTTGTCGGCGGCGATCATTGTGTCGCTGATTGTTTCGCTGACCCTGACCCCGATGCTCTGCGCGCGTTGGCTCAAGCCGCATGTGAAGGGCGAGATGACCGGGTTGCAGCGCTGGAGCCAGAAGGTCAACGACCGCATGGTCGCCGGCTACGCCACCAGCCTGGACTGGGTGTTGCGCCATCGGCGCCTGACGTTACTCAGCCTGTTGCTGACCATCGGCATGAACGTCGCGCTTTATGTGGTGGTGCCGAAGACCTTCATGCCGCAGCAGGACACTGGCCAGTTGATCGGTTTTGTGCGCGGTGATGACGGCCTGTCGTTCAGCGTGATGCAGCCGAAAATGGAAACCTTCCGCAAGGCGGTGCTCAAGGACCCGGCGGTGCTCAGCGTGGCCGGCTTTATCGGCGGCAACAACGGCACCAACAATGCGGTGATGCTGGTTCGCTTGAAGCCCATCAGCGAGCGCAAGATTTCCGCCCAGGCGGTGATCGAGCGTCTGCGCAAGGATGTGCCGCTGGTGCCGGGCGGGCGGTTGTTCCTGATGGCTGACCAGGACCTGCAATTCGGCGGCAGTCGCGACCAGACCAGCGCGCAGTATTCCTACATCCTGCAAAGCGGCGACCTGGCGGCCTTGCGCCTGTGGTACCCGAAAGTGGTGGCGGCCTTGCGCGAGCTGCCGGAACTCACCGCCATCGACGCCCGTGAAGGCCGGGGTGCGGCGCAGGTCACGCTGATTGTCGACCGCGACCAGGCCAAGCGCCTGGGCATCGACATGAACATGGTCACGGCGGTGCTCAACAACGCCTACAGCCAGCGGCAGATTTCCACCATCTATGACAGCCTCAACCAGTACCAGGTGGTGATGGAGGTCAATCCCAAATACGCCCAGGACCCGATCACCCTCAACCAGATGCAAGTGATCACCTCCACGGGTGCGCGGGTGCCGCTGTCGACCATTGCCCATTATGAGAACAGCCTGGCCGACGACCGCGTCAGCCACGAAGGCCAGTTCGCCTCGGAGAACATCGCGTTCGACATGGCGCCCGGCGTGACGGTGGAGCAGGGCACAGCCGCCATTGAACGGGCGATTGCCAAGGTTGGCCTGCCGGAAGACGTGATCGCCAAGATGGCCGGCACCGCGGATGCATTCGCGGCGACGCAGAAGGGCCAGCCGTTCATGATCCTCGGCGCGCTGGTGGCCGTGTACCTGGTGCTGGGCATTCTGTATGAAAGCTATATTCACCCGCTGACCATTCTCTCGACCCTGCCGTCGGCCGGTGTCGGCGCGATGCTTGCGATCTACCTGACCGGTGGCGAGTTCAGCCTGATCTCCTTGCTGGGGCTGTTCCTGCTGATCGGCGTGGTGAAGAAAAACGCGATCCTGATGATCGACCTGGCGTTGCAGTTGGAGCGCCACGACGGCATGAGCCCGCTGGAATCAATCCGCAGCGCCTGCCTGTTGCGTTTGCGCCCGATCCTGATGACCACCCTGGCGGCCATCCTCGGCGCCTTGCCGTTGCTGCTGGGCGCGGGCGATGGTGCGGAAATGCGCCGTCCGTTGGGCCTGACGATTATCGGCGGTTTGGTGTTCAGCCAGATCCTGACCCTTTACACCACCCCGGTGGTCTACCTCTATCTCGACCGCGCGCGCCATCGCTTCAATAAATGGCGCGGCGTGCGTACCGATGCTGCCCTGGACACTGCGCTATGACCGATTCAATCAACGCCAATGCACCGCAGTCCCCTGTAGGAGCCGGCTTGCCTGCGAAAAACTCACCGTCACCGCGTACTTTCAGGCAGGGCGCGTTTTCGTTGACGACCTTCGCGAGCAAGCTCGCTCCTACAATGGGATTGGCGTTATTGCTCAGTGCTTGCGCTATTGGCCCCGACTACAAACGCCCGGAAGTCGTCGAACCGGTCCAGTACAAAGAAGCCCAAGGTTGGCGCCAAGCCACGCCCAGCGATTCCCTGGCCCGTGGCGCCTGGTGGGAGCTTTACGGTGACCGCCAGCTCAATGACCTGGTGGTACGCCTGAACACGTCCAACCAGACCGTGGCCCAGGCTGAAGCGCGCTTCCGCCAGGCCCAGGCGTTGGTGCGCAGCTCCCGTGGGGCGTTTTATCCCACTGTCGACCTGAGCGCCGGGAAAACCCGCGCCAGCCAGGGCACCGGTAGCAGTAACGCGAGCCTGAGCAGTTCCAGCAGCGGTATCCGCGACACCCTCAATGCCCAGTTGGGCGTGAGCTGGGAAGCGGATATCTGGGGCAAATTGCGCCGGGGCCTGGAAGCCAACGAAGCCAGCGCTGAAGCCAGCTCGGCGGACCTGGCGGCGATGCGCCTGAGTCAGCAGTCCGAACTGGTGCAAAGCTACCTGCAACTGCGGGTCATGGATGAACAGACGCGCTTGCTGCAAGCCACGCTGGAGACCTACCAGCGCTCCCTGCAAATGACCGAAAACCAGTACCGCGCCGGGGTTTCCGGCAAGGACGCGGTAGCCCAGGCACAAACCCAGCTCAAGACCACCCAGGCCAGCCTGATCGACCTGATCTGGCAGCGCGCCCAGCTGGAAAACGCGATTGCGGTGTTGATCGGCGAGGCGCCGGCCAACTTCAACCTGGCGGTGAGCAAGGACATCCCGGCACTGCCGCAGATTCCCGTGAGCCTGCCGTCGCAACTGCTGGAGCGCCGCCCGGACATCGCCTCGGCCGAACGCTCGGTGATCGCCGCCAACGCCAATATCGGCGTGGCCAAGGCCGCCTACTACCCGGACCTGAGCCTGAGCCTGGCCGGTGGTTACTCCAGCAGCACCTATGCCGACTGGATCAGCCTGCCGAACCGCTTCTGGTCGGTGGGGCCAAAACTGGCCATGACCCTGTTTGACGGCGGCCAGCGTTCGGCGGAAGTCGACCGCACCGTGGCCAGCTACGACGAGACCGTCGCCAAATACCGCCAGACCGTGCTGGATGGGTTCCGTGAAGTGGAAAACTACATGGTGCAACTCAAGGTGCTGGAAGACGAGGCGGTGGTCAGCAATGAAGCACTCGACGCCGCCCGTGAGTCGTTGCGCCTGACGCAAAACCAGTACAAGGCGGGTCTGATTGCCTACCTGGATGTGGTTACCACGCAAGCGACCGCGCTGAGCAACGAACGCACGGTGTTGACCCTTTTGCAGACGCGCCTGGTGGCCAGTGTGCAATTGATCGCGGCATTGGGCGGTGGTTGGGACGGTCAGATACCGATTGCCGAGAAGGACTGATTTTGGCGGGGTGTGCAGCCAGTTGATTGACGTCAAAATGCCACTAATGGCCCTCTGATAATTAATCAACTGCTCAAGAATTATTCTCGCTACAATCGCCCGCTTTGCCACCTGGCACGGGCTTCTCAGGCCCGCTGCGCACGAGAAGTCCCATGCTCATCGGTAGTTATTCACCCTCGCTGGTTGTGATCTCGCTGTTTGTCGCGATCCTCGCTTCCTACACTGCACTGGATCTGTCCGGTCGCATCGCTACCGCCAAAGGCCGCGCCGTTTATTTATGGATCGCCGGCGGCGCCATGGCGATGGGCGTGGGGGTGTGGTCGATGCACTTCATCGGCATGCTGGCGCTGCGCTTGCCGTTTGCCCTGGGCTTCGATCTGGGCATCACGGCGCTGTCGTTGTTGATCGCGGTGTTGTCCAGCGGCTTTGCCTTGTGGCTGATCAGCCAGCCGCGTTTGCCCGCCTGGCAACTGGGGTTTGGCGCGCTGGTCATGGGCACCGGCATCGCGTGCATGCATTACACCGGCATGGCCGCCATGCGTATGACCCCAGGCATCGACTATGACCCCACCTTGTTTGGCGCGTCGCTGCTGATCGCGGTGGTCGCGTCTGGCGCTGCGCTGTGGATCGCCCACAATCTGCGCCGTAACACACCGTACGTCCGCCTTTTACGGGGGGGCGCGGCGGTGGTGATGGGCTTTGCCATCGTCGGCATGCATTACACCGGCATGGCCGCGGCACGTTTTGCCGATGAGAGTTTCTGCGGCGCCGCACTGAACGGCTTGAGCGGCAAGGGCCTGGATAACCTGGTATTGGTCACGACCCTGGCGGTACTGGCTATCGCCTTGCTCACCTCGTTGCTCGACGCACGCCTGGAAGCACGTACGGCGGTGCTGGCCGATTCCCTGACTCAAGCCAACCAGGAACTGACCCATCTGGCCCTGCACGACATGCTCACCGGCCTGCCCAACCGAACGTTGCTTGCGGACCGCATTCAGCAAGCCATGCAGGCCGTCAAAGAGCAGGGCGGTTGCTTCGCGCTGATGTTTATCGACCTCGATGGCTTCAAGCCCGTCAACGATGCGTTTGGTCACCATATGGGTGATCAATTGCTGCGCGAAGTCGGCCTGCGCCTGCGCGAAGACTTGCGCAGCCAGGACACCTTGGCGCGCATCGGCGGCGACGAGTTTGTGTTGCTGGTGCAACTGACCCAGCCGGACGATGCCCTGGGCCTTGCCGAACGCCAGGTGATCCTGATCAACCGCGCCTTCCAGGTGGCCGAGCATGAGCTGAAGATCTCCGCCAGTGTCGGCATCGCGATGTTCCCGGGCAACGGCCACAACCCTCAGGAACTGTTGATGAACGCCGACGCCGCGATGTACCACGCCAAGGGCATGGGCAAGAACGGCTACAGCTTCTTTGATGCGTCGATGAACACCAACGCGCGCAAGCAATTGCAGTTGTTGCAGGACCTGCGCAATGCCGTGGAACAGGAACAGTTTCGCCTGTACTACCAACCCAAGTTCGACGCGGTCAGCGGCATTCCGGTCGGTGCCGAAGCCCTGTTGCGTTGGGAGCACCCACAACAGGGGCTGTTGCTGCCGGCGATGTTTATCGAGCTGGCGGAAAAAACCGGGTTGATCATTCCCATCGGCGAATGGGTACTCAACGAAGCCTGCCGCCAGATGAGCCTGTGGTACGCCCAGGGTTATGAAGACTGGCGCATCGCCGTGAACCTCTCGGCCTTGCAGTTCTGCCACGCCGGGCTGGTCAAAAGTGTGGCGGTGGCGCTTGAGCGGCACCAACTGCCGGCCAACAGCCTGACCCTGGAAATCACCGAAACCACAGCCATGAGCGACGCCGACGCGAGCATGACGGTGTTGCAGCAGCTGTCGGACATGGGCGTCGACTTGTCCATCGACGACTTCGGCACCGGCTACTCCAGCCTGATGTACCTCAAGCGCCTGCCGGCCAACGAGCTGAAGATCGACCGTGGCTTTGTGCGCGACCTGGAACACGACAGCGACGACGCGGCCATCGTCTCGGCCATCGTCGCCCTTGGCCAGGCCCTGGGATTACGGATTGTTGCCGAAGGCGTCGAGACGGATGTGCAGCAGAATTTCCTGACACGGCTTGGGTGCAATTCCCTACAGGGTTACCTGCTGGGTCACCCGTTGCCGGCAGAGGGCTTCATGGCGGATATCCAACGCGCCGAAGAGGCCGTTGCGCCTGACAAAAGCCGTGCGTGACAGGTATTCTTGGATCCAACCCTAAACATCAGGTTGAATCAGGAGACCGCACGCATGGACAAAGTCGTCATCATCACCGGGGGCAGTCGTGGGATTGGCGCCGAGACGGCCTTGCTGGCCGCTCGCCAGGGCTATCGCATCTGCATCAACTATCAGTCCGACGAAGAGGCGGCCCATCGCGTACTGGAACAAGTGCGTGCGCTGGGCGCCCAAGCCATTGCCGTGCGGGCAGATGTGAGCATCGAGGATGAAGTGATCGCGTTGTTCCACCGTGTAGACGCCGAGTTGGGCCGTGTTACCGCACTGGTCAACAATGCGGGTACGGTGGGGCATAAATCCCGCGTGGATGAGATGTCCGAATTTCGCATCCTGAAAATCATGAAGACTAACGTACTCGGCCCGATCCTGTGTGCCAAGCATGCGGTGCTGCGCATGTCGCCCAAGCATGGCGGGCAGGGTGGGAGTATCGTCAATGTGTCGTCGGTGGCAGCACGCCTGGGGTCGCCCGGTGAGTATGTCGACTATGCCGCCTCCAAAGGAGCGCTGGATACCTTCACCATTGGGTTGTCGAAAGAAGTGGCGGGCGAAGGCATTCGCGTCAACGCGGTTCGCCCTGGCTACATCTTCACCGACTTCCATGCCTTGAGCGGCGATCCGGACCGGGTCAGCAAGCTCGAATCCGGTATTCCCATGGCCCGAGGCGGGCGCCCTGATGAAGTGGCGGAAGCGATCATCTGGCTGCTGTCGGACAAGGCGTCGTATGCCACCGGGACGTTTCTAGACCTTGGAGGAGGTCGCTAAGGTTCGTCGCGAGGGCCATTTCCCTGTAGCAGTGAAATGGCCAATGGATGATGGAAAATTCGATTGTCAGTGATACCTGGCGAGCATGATTCGCTCAACCAGTTCCGCAATGCGCTCATTTAGATCGAGAATGTTGAGATTGGCTGGTTGGTCGCAAATATATTTTGCGATTTTCACTTTATCCGCTTTCTTGAAAAAAACGTGGTCGTTTCTAAGAAAATGCAGTGGGTGTGTGAAGTCGTCTTGGTCGGGGCGCTCTTTGAATGTCGTTGCGTATACGTGCTGAAGAGCTTGCAGTGTACTCTCAGGCGAAATGTAATTTTCGATTTCCCTGCCGGCTGTAATCCAGCAAAGATCTTTATGTGTCGCACCGTGATTGGATTCAATCGTGCTTTTGATGTTTTGTTTGGTTTTGTTGATGGCGCTGTTTGCGGTTCCTTTATCACTATCAATAATGAAGGCGAGATTTCTGTTGAGTTTTTTGACGTCAATCAGAGCGGCGATATCATCGTCAGTCTCGGTTAAGTCATCTGCGGATAAATGACTGAGGAGCCTGCCACCGTAAAACATGATGGAGTAATCCACACCTTCCATGATCTTTTTTTCAGATGTTTCCAAGTATTTATTTAGCCAGTGGTTCAAATATAGTCTGTCGGAAGGGCCTTCCACCCATATTATGAAATTGGCTTGAAGGATGTCCGACGCCTGATAGCCTAATTGTTGTACTAGGTTTGATTTTGATGCACTGCATGCGGCACGGCTGATAGTGGTTTCTTCAAAGTCAGCAGTCGATCCATCAGGGTTTTTTTGTTTCTTGCTGCTCACATGAAAAATGGAGGCATTGCTCATATCCATGATTGAGGCTGAATGAGTTGCAATGAAATATTGATTGGTCGTTTCGTTAAGTAAATATTGCATAAGGCGTCGTTGTAATGTTGGGTGCAAGTGAAGTTCAGGTTCTTCAATGCAGATGATTTGGTGCTCCAGTAATGTGCAGGTTACGGCAATGATAATGATCTCGTGAAGACCTGTTCCAAGCGCATGCAATGGAAGCATTTTTCCGTCTATCTTTACCGATATACTATGTTTGTGTGATATGTGTATTTGTACTGAATCGTTCCGAAGGACAGACTTTAAGAGTTTGTTTATTTTGTCGAAGTCGGCATGCGTATCTAAGCCGTATGTATCGGGTAATTGAAGTTTAAAGATCTTATTTATTAGTCCTGTCCCGGAATGCTCGAATGTATCTGTTTCTTCATGCGTTATTTTACGAAGTGCTGGAATGAGTATGGGTTGTTTTGTGATGTTTGTTTTTGCGCCGACGAGTAGGCGCTCGATCCATCGTTCGATGGTATTGTGTGGGGCGGGGGTATGGTTTTCTCCATACTGGTCTTTTACTATTTTTTGAATACGTAGCAGTGTCCTGTCGGAAATGTTGGTGACTGCCGTGCGTAGATTTTGTTGCATAGGTTGCCAAGTGTCTTTGCTGCTTTTCTGAACGTTGACCCATACCCAGTTGTTGCTGTCAGTTATAGGTGCAAGAACTTCCCTGCAGGTGGAGTAAAAGTCTGGGTGAGACGCAAATTGATTAAAAGAGGAGTCGGGAGTTGAAGTGAATTTTAGAAGATCTTCAGTAGAGCATCCTAAACCCAGAGTTGGGTGCGTTTGTTTGGTGTTGACATTGATGTCGAGTCCGGAGAGCCTCAAAAAAGGGCTTTTGTCTAACAGTTTTGGTGATGGGTCAAGATACTGCCCATGCTCTGAGATGAAATTGAGGATAATGGATTTCCCCGCATTATTTTCACCGACAAAAAAATTAAATCTGTCAAAGGGTGCCATCTTTTGAATAGTGTTGCCTAAACCTCTGTAATTAGAGAGTGCCAAACCTTTCAGGATAATAAGGTCGTTCATTCATGCCTCCGTGCTAGATACAGTATTTATCCCTCCCACGTAGGCGTAAAGGTGTACGCAAAAACAGGGTCTTAATAAGTGAAGAGGGGTGGCGAAAAGCCATCCATCTTATCAGAAAGACCGCACAATCCGCCCCAACGTCTCCATGGCCTTTTCCGATGCCTCGGTCCACGGGCTTCCGTAATTCAAGCGAATGCAGTTCCGAAAGCGCTGGGTCGCCGAGAAGATCGGCCCCGGCGCGATGCTGATGCCTTGCGCCAACGCCATCTGGAACAACTTCAACGAGTCCGTCTGCTCCGGTAGCTCCAGCCACAGGAAATACCCGCCGGCGGGTTGGCTGACCCGCGTCTGCGCCGGGAAATAACGGGCGATGGCGGCGAGCATGGCGCTTTGTTGCTCTTCCAGTGCATAGCGCAACTTCCTCAGGTGCCGGTCATAGCCACCGTGCTGCAAGTAATCGGCAATCGCCGCCTGTGCCGGCATCGACGGGCAGAGCGAGGTCATCAGCTTCAGCCGCTCAACCTTCTGCGCAAAGCGTCCGGCTGCCACCCAGCCTACGCGATAGCCCGGGGCCAGGCTTTTGGCGAAGGAACCGCAATGCATCACCAGACCTTCGGTATCGAAGGCCTTGGCGGGTTTGGGCGCTTGTTGGCCGTAATACAGTTCGGCGTACACATCGTCTTCTATCAGGGGTACCTGATGGCCGCGCAACAGTTCCACCAGTGCCTGTTTCTTGGCTTCCGGCAGGGTCGCGCCCATAGGGTTCTGGAAGCTGGTCATGGTCCAGCAGGCCTTGATCGGGTAGCGTTCCAAGGTCTGCGCCAGGGCGTTGAGGTCGATACCATCGCGCGGATGCACCGGAATCTCCACCGCCTTGAGTTTCAAGCGTTCCAGCACCTGCAGGCAGGCATAGAACGCCGGGGCTTCAATGGCCACCAGGTCGCCGGGTTCGGTCACGGCTTGCAGGCACAGGTTCAAGGCCTCCAGCGCGCCGTTGGTGATCAGCAGTTCTTCCATCGGCAGCATCAACCCGCTCACCATGTAGCGCAGGGCAATCTGCCGGCGCAGTTGCGGGTTGCCCGGCGACATGTCGGTGACCACCAGGCGTGGGTCCATTTCGCGGCTGGCGCTGGCCAGGGAGCGGGCCAGGCGCGGCAGCGGGAACAGCATGGGGCTGGGGAACGCCGAGCCGAACGGTACGGTGTTAGGGTCTTTGATCGAGTCGAGTACCGAGAACACCAGTTCGCTCACGTCCACTTCGGTGGATTCGTGCACCTGCTCGCTCACCACCGGCTCGGAAAACGGACTGGGCGCATGGGTGTTGACGAAGTAGCCCGAACGCGGCCGTGCGCGGATCAGGCCACGGCGCTCCAGCAGGTAGTAGGCCTGGAATACCGTGGACGGGCTGACGCCGTAGGTCTGGCTGGCATAGCGCACCGACGGCACCCGCTGGCCGGGGCCGAGTACGCCGGAGCGGATCAGTTCTGCGATGTCGTCGGCGAATTTTTCGTAGCGTTTCATGGGGGCTCAGTCAGTGTGAGTGTTTTTATCGGTTCAATGGCGCTACAAAGCGGCTGTCAGCAATGCTATAGATACCCGGCTCATCCACATCCGAGACCTTGAAACGCAAGGTCTGCGAACTGCTCGCCGGTTTATCCGCCAGCAACGCCACCGACACCGGTACATCGCTGATTTCCCCCGGCGCCAGGCTGATCTCGGTCTTGCCTTGCAACTGGAAGCCATCGGCGTCCACCAGTTCCAAGCGGTAGTCCTGGCGCTGCTGGGTCTTGTTGATCACCTTGAGGCTGTAGATGTTTTCGATCAAACCCTGGGCATTCTCGCGGAACATGCCACGGTCCTTGGTTACGTCCAGCGACACCATCGGCCGTTCCACCAGCGCCACCACCAACGCAGCAATCATCACCAGCAGCACGGCACTGTAGCCGATCAGGCGCGGCCTTAGCAGGTGCGTCTTGCCGCCTTGCAGTTGATGTTCGCTGGTGTAGCTCACCAGGCCACGCGGGTAGCCCATCTTGTCCATGATCGAATCGCAGGCGTCGATGCACGCCGCGCAACCAATGCATTCCATTTGCAGGCCGTCGCGAATGTCGATGCCGGTGGGGCAGACCTGCACGCACAACTGGCAGTCGATGCAGTCGCCCAGGCCGACGTCGGCGGGTTTGACGTCACGTTTGCGCGGGCCACGGCTTTCGCCGCGGGCCACGTCGTAGGAAATGGTCAGGGTGTCTTTGTCGAACATCACGCTCTGGAACCGCGCATACGGGCACATGTGCATGCACACCGCTTCGCGCAGCCAACCGGCGTTGATGTAGGTGGCGCCGGTAAAGAACAGCACCCAGAACAGGCTGACGCCGCCCATCTGCCAGGTCAGCAGTTCGGTCGCCAGGGGACGGATCGGCGTGAAATAGCCGACAAACGTCAGGCCGGTCAGCACGCTGATTCCCAGCCACAAGGTGTGCTTGGCCGAGCGTCGCGCCAGTTTGTTCAGACTCCAGGGCGCCGCTTGTAGCTTGATACGCTGGTTGCGCTCGCCTTCGGTGACTTTTTCGCACCACATGAACAGCCAGGTAAACGAGCTTTGCGGGCAGGTGTAGCCGCACCACACGCGGCCGGCAAATACGGTGATCGCAAACAGGCCGAAGGCGCAGATGATCAACAGTGCCGACAACAGGATGAAATCCTGCGGCCAGAAGGTCGCGCCAAAGATATGGAATTTGCTTTCAGCCAAGTCCCACAGCACCGCCTGCCGATCGTCCCAGTTCAGCCACACCGTGCCGAAAAACGCCAGGAACAGGAAGGCTGCACCGCTCACGCGCAAGGTACGGAACAGGCCGGTGAAACTGCGGGTATGAATCAGGTTGTCGCTGGATTTGGCCTTCACCTTCTTTGGGTGTGTGGGCTCAAAAATTTCCACGGTTGGGATGTGTTCGCTCATGGTCGTTCGCTCATCAGCCTCCATCAGGCGGATGAACTATGCGCGCCGTGCTGTTTGCATAACAGACTCAGGTATGGCGAGAAAAAGCGGATCAGATGGGGCGGATGTCGATCGCTGCGACAATGTGCTGCACCCCATGGGGCCAGGGGGGCAGCATTATTTAGAGAGCGCTGACACGGATCAATTAAATCAGCGAACCAGGTTCATCGGCCTTCACATGCTGACGACCATCGTGGGCACCGGCCACGGTCAGGGCATCGGCCTCGGCCTCGGTGATATAGATCCGCTGGGCTGCCAATTCCACGTAGGACATCGACTTGTCGAGGTCAGTAACAATATTGACCCGGGTCGCCGGCACGCTCTGTTCCTGGCCATTGTCATCAAGCGTGAAATAGCACAATTGGTTGTCGATACGAATAGGCATGCCGGACTCCTTTTTTCATGGGCTATGAAGGTTAGGGGGCCGCGATGTGCACCGGTTCCAGGCAACTGACTGGCGGTCGTTGCTGTCCACCTTTTAACGACAATGACAAAGGACGGCACCCATGAACGCCTGGTGGCATGAAGCGTGGCAAACCCTGCAGGCTGAATTCGCCGATATCGGCGATGCCAGGCAGCTTACCCAGATCACTGTGCGCCTGCTGATCGCCGCCATCCTGGGCGGCATCCTTGGCTTCGAGCGAGAGAGCAAAGGCAAGGCTGCCGGGGTACGCACCCACATGCTGGTGGCTCTGGGGGCAGCGTTATTCGTGCTTGTCCCGCAAATGTCCGGCAACCAGGCGGATGCCATGAGTCGGGTGGTGCAAGGGGTGATTGCCGGGATTGGCTTTTTGGGTGCGGGCACGATCATCAAGGGCAAGGATGATGCAGAAGGCCATGTAAAAGGGCTGACGACGGCGGCGGGGTTGTGGATGACCGCTGCGATTGGCGTCTCCGCTGGGCTAGGGCGGGAGTCGACAGCGGTGCTCAGCACATTATTGGCCCTCGCGGTATTCAGTGTGATGCCGCGGATCGTCCGGTTGCTGGAAAAGGATGAATGATTCGGATCTGTCAGGCGGCGTTTGCGCTCAGTGCTTGTGCTCGCGCCGCACTCCGTCGATTTTCTCTTTACTCAGCATGCCACCGAAACCACTGAGTTCCTTGTTAGCCGATTTTGTATCTGCGATCCGCTGCCGGAGGTTGCCCAGGGCTTCATTGGAGGTGCTCAGGAACCCGTACATATCCTCCAGCCCTCCATCAAAGGCTTTGGTCAGCAACTCGAGATTTCTCAGCGATGCGCGCCGAATGAAATCTTTCTCCAATCCTTTAAAGAGGGCGTTCTGGCCCGTTTCGAGCTTGTCTTTGTTCAACAACATGCCGATTTCTTCAAGTACTTTGGCTCGTGCTTCTGCATGGGGGCCCCGCAACATTAAACTGATATTGGCTGGGGTCATCAATGGGCGAAGCTGGGCGAGGAATTCACGGGACTCTTCAGAATCGGGGTGCTCCAATAGGTGCTTTATGTTTGCAGGGGTCAATAGTGTTTTGAGCTTTTTGAGGGTTACATCCCCTTGTTGATCCTGTGCCTGCGAAGTCGAAGCGGACTTTTCCAAGGCGGGCGGCTGTATGGAGTGAGTGGGTTGGTTGGGATTGATGGTCGACATTGCTCGTCCTCGCGTTAAATCAAAAAAATAAAACGCTACCACCCGCAATCAGGAGGGCGTCTACGCATAGGAGTATAAGAACGGCCAGTTGATTTATCGGAAGGCTGTTTGCTGCCAAGCATGTAAGACGCTTCGGTTTTTCTTGTTTTTTTAACCGGTAAGCAAGGGTTCGTCCGTTAATAACCGAACCCTGCGCCCGTGTGTTTCAGACGATTACCGGTGGCATCGTATTCGGCGGTTCTTCCACTGCAGGCGGCTCGTTTTTCGGCGGTTCCTTCTCTGGAATCGGTTCGGGCTCCGTCGGCGGCAGGGTCGGTTTGTCGATATTCGGGTCCGGCGTTTCCGCCGGGATCGGGATATTCATCGGTGTGGCCTCCTTTGTGCTTTGCTCTATCGGTGGACAGCCGCCGGGGCGAATTGATTCCCCGCCGGATGGCGGCACATCTAGCTGAACTTTTAACGGCGACCCAGGCTCGGACCTATTACGGCCTCGCTCAGGAAGAGCCCGGCCGCCTCAGAATTCGGATCAAGCAAAGAGCGTCCACAGGGCGTAAGGGGAAGATGCTCGATGACGGCTGAAACAGAATCCTTGTTACCACTGTCCCAGGCACTGTTGCTGCCCAGGATCGCGATTGAAAGCACCACTCCCGTGATTGATGGCGGCGAATTTGCCGTCAAGGCCGTGGTCGGCCAGCGGGTCAATGTCAGCAGCAAAGTGTTCGCCGACGGCCATGACAAGCTCGCTGTGCTGATCCGCTGGCGCCCGCTGCAGGACGAAAGCTGGCATAGCGTGGTCATGACCGATGTGGGCAACAACGGCTGGGAAGGCGCGTTTACCGTGGCCCAGCAGGGTCCTCACGAATATTGCATTGAAGCCTGGATCGATACCTTCGCCAGCTTTTGTTACGAGCTGCGCAAGAAGCATGAGGCGGGTGTGCCGGTCAGCCTGGAACTGCAGGAAGGCCGCAGCCTGGTGCTGCAGGCCGCCGAGCGCAGTGACAATGAGCTGCGTGACCGCCTGATGCTGTTGCACCACGAACTCTCCGGCCTGCTGGAAACCGAGCAGGTTGCGCAGTTCCTGCACGAAGACAGTGCACACCTGATGACCCAGGCCGATCACCGCGCCTACCTGAGCATCAGTACGGTCTATCCGATTGATGTGGAGCGCGAGGCGGCGCTGTTTGCCAGTTGGTATGAGCTGTTCCCACGCTCGATCACAGATGATCCTGCGCGCCACGGCACCTTCAATGACGTGCACTCGCGGCTGTCGATGATCCATGACATGGGTTTTGACGTGCTGTACTTCCCGCCAATCCATCCCATCGGCCGCAGCCACCGCAAAGGCAAGAACAATGCCCTGACCGCCGGCCCGGATGACCCGGGCAGCCCCTATGCCATCGGCAGCGAAGACGGCGGCCATGAGGCGATTCACCCGCAACTGGGCAGCCGCGATGATTTCCGCCGCCTGGTCCAGGCTGCCGCCGAGCATGGCCTGGAAATCGCCCTGGACTTCGCCATCCAGTGTTCCCAGGACCACCCATGGCTCAAGGAGCATCCGGGCTGGTTCAACTGGCGCCCGGACGGCACGATCAAATACGCAGAGAACCCGCCGAAGAAGTATCAGGACATCGTCAACGTCGACTTCTATGCGGCGGACGCCATCCCGAGCCTGTGGACCGAGCTGCGCGACATCGTCGTGGGTTGGGTGGAAGAGGGCGTGAAGACCTTTCGCGTCGACAACCCCCACACCAAGCCGCTGCCTTTCTGGCAATGGCTGATCAGCGATGTGCGGTCCAAGTACCCGGAAGTGATCTTCCTGGCCGAAGCCTTCACCACACCGGCGATGATGGCGCGCCTGGGCAAGGTCGGCTATTCCCAGAGCTACACCTATTTTACCTGGCGTAATACCAAGTCTGAGTTGAGCGAATACCTGACGCAGCTGAACGAGTCGCCGTGGCGCGAATGCTACCGGCCGAATTTCTTCGTGAATACACCGGACATCAACCCGGCCTTCCTGCACGAATCCGGCCGACCCGGCTTCCTGATCCGTGCCGCGCTGGCCACCATGGGCTCGGGTCTGTGGGGCATGTACTCCGGCTTCGAACTCTGCGAGTCGGCGCCGGTGCCGGGCAAAGAGGAATACCTCGATTCGGAAAAGTACGAAATCCGCCCACGGGACTTCACCGCGCCCGGCAACATCATTGCCGAGATCGCCCAGCTCAACCGCATCCGCCGGCAGAACCCGGCGTTGCAGACGCACCTGGGGCTCACGCTTTACAACGCCTGGAACGACAACATCCTGTATTTCGGCAAGCGCAGCGAGGATGGCAGCAACTTCATTCTGGTGGCGGTGAACCTGGATCCTTATAACGCCCAGGAAGCCAGTTTTGAGTTGCCATTGTGGGAATTGGGGCTGCCGGACGATGCCCAGACCCAAGGTGAAGACTTGATGAACGGCCATCGTTGGACCTGGTATGGCAAGACCCAGTGGACACGGCTGGAGCCGCAGATGCCGTTTGGCATCTGGCGCATCACCCCATCGTCTTGAACCTTCCGATGAATTTTCCAGGAGTTTCCAATGGCGAAGAAACCCAACGCTGCCACCTTCATCAAAGACCCGCTCTGGTACAAGGATGCGGTGATCTACCAGGTTCACGTCAAATCCTATTTCGACTCCAATAACGACGGTATCGGTGATTTTCCCGGCCTGATCGCCAAGCTCGACTACATCGCGGACCTGGGCGTAAACACCATTTGGCTATTGCCGTTCTACCCCTCGCCACGTCGCGACGATGGCTATGACATTGCCGAGTACCGTGGCGTGCACAGCGACTACGGGACCATGGCCGACGCCAAGCGCTTTATTGCCGAGGCGCACAAGCGCGGGCTGCGGGTGATCACCGAACTGGTGATCAACCACACCTCCGACCAGCACCCGTGGTTCCAGCGCGCCCTCAAGGCCAAGCCGGGTTCGGCGGCGCGGGACTTCTACGTGTGGTCGGATGACGACCAGAAATACGACGGCACGCGCATCATCTTCCTCGATACCGAGAAGTCCAACTGGACCTGGGACCCGGTCGCCGGCCAATACTTCTGGCACCGTTTCTACTCCCACCAGCCCGACCTCAACTTCGACAACTCCCAGGTGATGAAAGCCGTGTTGTCGGTGATGCGCTACTGGCTGGACATGGGCATCGACGGCCTGCGCCTCGACGCCATTCCCTACCTGATCGAGCGTGACGGCACTAACAACGAAAATCTTGCTGAAACCCACGATGTGCTCAAGCAGATCCGCGCCGAAATCGACGCCCATTACCCCGACCGCATGTTGCTGGCCGAAGCCAACCAGTGGCCGGAAGACACCCAGCTCTACTTTGGTGAAAAAAAGGGCGACGACGGCGATGAATGCCACATGGCCTTCCACTTCCCGCTGATGCCGCGCATGTACATGGCCCTGGCCCAGGAAGATCGTTTCCCGATCACCGACATCCTGCGCCAGACCCCGGAGATTCCAGCCAACTGCCAATGGGCAATCTTCCTGCGTAACCACGATGAACTGACCCTGGAAATGGTCACCGACAAGGAGCGCGACTACCTGTGGAACTACTACGCCGCTGACCGCCGCGCGCGGATCAACCTGGGCATTCGTCGCCGTCTTGCGCCGTTGATGGAACGTGATCGTCGCCGTGTCGAGTTGCTCAACAGCCTGTTGCTGTCGATGCCCGGCACGCCGACCCTGTACTACGGCGATGAAATCGGCATGGGCGATAACATCTACCTCGGCGACCGCGATGGCGTGCGTACGCCGATGCAATGGTCCATCGACCGCAACGGCGGTTTCTCCCGGGCCGATCCGGCCAGCCTGGTACTGCCGCCGATCATGGACCCGCAATACGGCTATCAATCGGTGAATGTCGAGACCCAGGCCCAGGACCCGCATTCGCTGCTGAACTGGACCCGGCGCATGCTGGCAGTGCGCAAGCAATCCAAGGCGTTTGGTCGTGGCAGCTTGAAAATGCTCTCGCCGAGCAACCGCCGCATCCTGGCCTATACCCGTGAATTCACCAGCGAAGACGGGCGCAACGAGATCATCCTCTGCGTGGCCAACGTGTCGCGCAGTGCCCAGGCGGCCGAGTTGGACCTGTCAGCATTCGCCGGCATGGTGCCGGTGGAGATGCTCGGCGGTAATGCGTTCCCACCCATCGGCCAGCTGAATTTCCTGCTGACCCTGGCGCCATATGGCTTTTATTGGTTTGTGCTGGCGCCGGAAAACCAGATGCCGAGCTGGCACGTGGAACCCGCCCAGAGCATGCCGGACTTCACTACATTGGTATTGAAAAAGCGCATGGAAGAACTGCTGGACGAACCGTGCCGCGCCTCGCTGGAACAGGCGGTACTGCCGGCCTGGTTGCCCAAGCGCCGTTGGTTCGCCGGCAAGGACACGGCCATCGACAGTGTTCGCATCGCCTACGGTGTGCGCTTTGGCGATCCCCAGCACCCTGTGTTGCTCAGCGAGCTTGAGGTGACAGCGGGTGGCCAGGTCAGCCGTTATCAACTGCCGTTGGGTTTTCTCGGTGAAGACCAGTTCACCAGTGCCTTGCCGCAGCAATTGGCCTTGGCCCGTGTACGCCGAGTGCGTCAGGTGGGGTTGGTGACTGATGCCTTTAGCCTCGAACACTTTATCCGCGCCGTCATCCAGGGTTTGCAGGCGGGCACCGTGCTCAACACCAACGAAGGCGAGCTGCGCTTTGCCGCCACGCCGCACCTGGCCAAGCTGCAACTGACGGATGAGTCCGAAGTGCGCTACCTGTCGGCCGAGCAGTCCAACAGTTCGGTGGTGGTGGGTGAAAGCCTGGTGCTCAAACTGATCCGCAAAGTCGCTTCCGGCGTGCACCCGGAGTTGGAAATGAGCGCCTACCTGACCGAAGCTGGCTACCCCAACATCTCGCCGCTGCTGGGCTCGATGGTGCGCCATGATGCCGAAGGGCAGGACAACCTGCTGATGATTGCCCAAGGCTACCTTAGCAACCAGGGCGACGCCTGGAGCTGGACCCAGAACAACCTGGAACGGGCGATCCGCGACGAACTGGCCGAAGCCATTTCCGAGCAGGAGCAGCACTACAACGCCCTTGGCGAGCTGGCGGACTTTGCCGGTCTGCTCGGCCAGCGCCTGGGCGAAATGCACTTGGTGCTCGGCGCCAAGACCACCAACAAAGACTTCAAACCAGAGGTCACCAGCGCCAAGGACACCCAGGCCTGGGCCAAGGACGTCGGCGCGCAACTGGACCGCGCGTTGCAGTTGCTCAAACTTCATCAAAGCCAGTTGAACCCGGCCGATCAAGCGCTGGTCAGTGATTTGCTGGCGCAGAAAAAAGCCATCGCCAGCCATGTGCAGGCCTTGGCGAAAGCCACGGCAGGCGGCTTGCGCATTCGGGTGCACGGTGATTTGCACCTGGGCCAGGTGCTGGTGGTGAAAGGCGACGCGTACTTGATCGATTTTGAAGGTGAGCCGGCGCGGCCGCTGCACGAACGACGCGGCAAGCACAGCCCGTATAAAGATGTGAGCGGCGTGTTGCGCTCGTTCGATTACGCAGCGGCCATGGCCTTGAATGTGCAAGGGGTGGATCACTCGCCCGAAGCGGCGGTATCCCGTAAACGTGTAACCGATTGTTATCTGAAAGAAGCACGCCAGGCATTTATCCAGGCTTATCAGTCAGCTACGTCTACACTGGCGCATGACTGGCAGGATGCCAAGGGCCAGGATGCTGCGCTGACGTTGTTCAGCTTGGAGAAGGCCGCGTACGAAGTGGCCTACGAAGCGGAGAACCGCCCAACGTGGTTGCCGGTGCCCCTGCAAGGGTTGCACGGACTGTTGAGAGGGCTTGGATCCATATCTAAAACTGCACGCGGTGGGGAGACGTCATGAGCTTTACACATAAAGAACCGCTGCAACCGAAGTTGACTGCATTGCCGGCGTCCAAGGACGTCGAAGCGCTGGTACGCGCCGAACACCACGACCCGTTCTCGATTCTCGGGCCGCACGATGATGACCACGGCGGCCAGTTTATCCGCGCGTTTCTGCCGGAGGCCTTGAGTGTCCAGGTACTGGCCCGCGACAGTGGCGAGCAGATCGGCAGCCTGGACGCGACCCAGGTGCCAGGCCTGTTTGTCGGGCACTTTCACACGCGCCAGGCGTACCTGCTGAAAATCCAGTGGGCCGGTGGTGAGCAAGTCACCGAAGATCCTTACAGCTTCCAGCAACTGTTGCTGGGTGAAATGGACTTGTACCTATTCGCTGAAGGCAATCACCGCGACCTCGGCAGTTGCCTGGGCGCTCAGGTGACCAGTGTCGACGGCGTGCAAGGTGTGCGCTTTGCCGTGTGGGCACCGAATGCGCGGCGCGTGTCGGTGGTGGGTGACTTCAATATCTGGGACGGTCGCCGGCATCCGATGCGCCTGCGCCATCCTTCCGGCGTGTGGGAGATCTTTATCCCACGCTTGCAACCGGGTGCGGCCTACAAGTACGAAGTACTCGGCGCCAATGGGATCCTGCCGCTCAAGGCCGACCCCGTGGCGTTGGCCACTCAATTGCCGCCGGACACGGCGTCAAAAGTCGCCGAGCCCTTGCAGGTGGATTGGCAGGACCACGAATGGATGCAGTCGCGGGTCGAGAAGCACAAGACCAGCGCGCCGCTGTCGATCTATGAATTGCACGTGGGTTCCTGGCAGGCCGAGCTGGACGAAGCGGGCGAAGTGGCGCGCCAGTACAACTGGCGTGAACTGGCCGAACGCCTTATTCCCTATGTGCAGCAACTGGGCTTCACCCATATCGAGCTGATGCCGATCATGGAGCACCCGTTCGGCGGCTCCTGGGGCTACCAGGCCTTGTCACAGTTCGCACCGACGGCACGCTTTGGTTCGCCGCAGGATTTCGCCTATTTCGTCAACGCGCTGCACCAGGCGGATATCGGCGTGATCCTCGACTGGGTGCCGGCGCATTTCCCCACCGACACCCACGGCCTGGCGCAATTCGACGGCACCGCGTTGTACGAGTACGCCAACCCGTTGGAAGGTTTCCATCAGGATTGGGACACGCTGATCTACAACCTGGGGCGCACCGAAGTGCATGGCTTCATGCTGGCCTCGGCCTTGCACTGGCTCAAACACTTCCATATCGACGGCCTGCGCGTGGATGCCGTGGCCTCGATGCTCTACCGCGACTATTCACGCAAAGCCGGCGAATGGGTGCCGAATCGCCATGGCGGCCGCGAAAACCTCGAGGCCATCGACTTCCTGCGTCACCTCAACGATGTGGTCGCCATCGAGGCCCCCGGTGCCCTGGTGATCGCCGAGGAATCCACCGCCTGGCCCGGCGTCAGCCAGCCCACCCAGCAAGGCGGCCTGGGCTTCAACTACAAATGGAACATGGGCTGGATGCACGATTCCCTGCATTACATCCAGCAGGACCCGGTGTACCGCGCCCATCATCACAACGAGTTGAGCTTCGGCCTGGTCTACGCCTGGTCCGAGCGTTTTATCCTGCCGATCTCCCATGATGAAGTGGTGCACGGCAAGCATTCGCTGATCGACAAGATGCCTGGCGACCGTTGGCAAAAGTTCGCCAACCTGCGCGCTTACCTGGCGTTCATGTGGATGCACCCCGGCAAAAAACTGTTGTTCATGGGCTGCGAATTCGGCCAATGGCGCGAGTGGAACCACGACCAGCAACTGGATTGGTACCTGCTGCAGTACGCCGAACATAAAGGCGTGCAAAAACTGGTGGGCGACCTCAATCGCCTGTACCGCGAAGAACCGGCCCTGCACGAACAGGATGACGCGCCCCAAGGCTTCCAGTGGCTGATCGGTGACGACGCGATCAACAGCGTCTACGCGTGGCTGCGCTGGAGCAAGGACGGCAAGCCGGTGCTGGTGGTGGCCAACTTCACCCCGGTGCCGCGCGAGGGCTATAAAGTCGGCGTGCCGTTCAGCGGGCGCTGGAGCGAGGTGATCAACAGTGACGCCGAGATGTACGCAGGCTCCAACTACGGTAATGGAGGCGAGGTATTTACCCAGGATGAGCCGCACCATGGGCAGGCGGTATCGCTGTCGTTGAATCTGCCGCCGCTGGGCGTGCTGATTCTGCGCCCGGAATCGCTTTAAAGGCTCTACCGTGCTGGATTCTGTTGTCCGCACTACTGGCAGGGTGCCACAATGGCGCCTTTGTCGTGGCAGTCGAATCGGGCGAATTTCATGAATGGCCTTGGGCGTGGGCAGGACCAGGATTGCTTTATAGAGGAGCAGGTGCGGACCGATCGTTTGCACCAGCTGTTCCGGCAGTCATTTGCTGCGATTTTCGGCAGTTACCTGGCCGCGGTGATGCTGTGCTGGCTGTGCTGGGATCGGTTTGACCATCAGGTCATCCTGGTCTGGCTGGTGGTATTGGCGGTGACTTCCCTGGTTCGCATCAAGATGTTCATGGAGTGGTTCCGCTGCCCCAATGCCGAGCGTACGCCGGACCGCTGGGAGCGCCGCTACTGGGTCACGTTGATGCTGTCTGCCGCAACTTGGGGGATCGGAGCGTTGGCGGTCATGCCCACCGATGATCGGTTGTCCCAGGTGCTGGTGATGCTGTTTACCGTGGGCATGTCAGTCAGCGCAGTCTCCTGTTACTCGGCTTATCGCTATATGACGCTGGCCTCCATGGCCGTAGTGCTGTTGCCGTGCACGCTGTGGTTGCTGTTCCAGCCGTCCTCCATGCAAGTGGGCGTGGCCATTGCCGTCCTGGTGTTCTCCACCTTTGTGGTCAGCGCCACGCGCAAGCTGTCGGATGCCTTGGAAAAGGCCTTCCGCCTGACACGCCAGATGGAGCGTGCCCACAACATTTCCACCCGCGCCGCACAGACCGACGAACTCACCGGCCTGATGAACCGCCGTGCCTTCTTCGAACATGCCCAGGTGCTGTACGCACAATGCCGTCACAATCGTCAGCCGCTGTGTGCGTTGATGATGGACATGGACCACTTCAAGGAAATCAACGACACCTACGGCCACCAGGCCGGTGACCAGGTGCTGCGCCAGATTGGTGGGGTGATCAGCGCCTCCTTCCGCCAGGCCGACGTGTACGGGCGCCTGGGCGGCGAGGAATTTGCGGTGCTGTTGCCCAATACGTCGCTGGAAACCGCGCGGGACATTGCCGAGCAGTTGATCAAGGCCATCTCGGGCCTGGCCTCCGAACCGGTGCATGGCTTGACCGCCAGCCTTGGCGTGGCCTCCACCCACACCCAGGATCAGGACTTGCACGGCCTGATGAACACGGCTGACAAGGCGCTGTATCGGGCCAAGGCCCAGGGGCGCAATCAGGTGGCGGTGGCGGAGTAGGACTCAGGGCATCGCTTTGGCGAGCGCGCGGGCAACCTGGTCGGCGGAGTAGGGCTTGGGCAGGAACTCAAACCCTTCATAACCACTCTCGGCCAGTTCCTCGCTGTAGCCTGAGGTGAGCACCACCGGCAAATCCGGGCGCCGTTGGCGCAGCACCTTGGCCATGGCCACGCCGGTCATGCCAGGCATCACCACATCGGAAAATACCCCATCGAATGCCAGGGCATCCGTGCCGGCCACCGCCAGTGCCTGTTCCGCGTCGGTAGCCCATGTGGTCCGGTAACCGAGGTCCTGCAGGATCTGGTTGGCGAAGCGGCCCACTTCGAGGTTGTCTTCCACGATCAGGATATGGCGCTGTGCCGTGTCGGGGATCGGCGTCAGGTCTTCCTGAAGAGGCTCATGGGACAGCACCTGGGGCGCGACCTGCGGCAGGTACAAGGTAAATACGGTACCTTGTCCCAGTTCGCTGGCTACATCGACGTTGCCACCGGATTGCTTGGCAAAGCCAAATACCTGGGATAACCCCAGCCCAGTGCCTTTGCCCACGGCTTTGGTGGTAAAGAACGGTTCGAAAATGCGTTCGGCTGTTTCACCGGGAATACCGCTGCCGGTGTCGGCCAGGGCGATGCTCACAAAAGGTTGGCGGCTTTCCTCGTCGCCCCGGATACGCGGCATGGTCTCCACCGGGGCCACGCGCAAGGTGAGGGTGCCTTGCCCGTCCATGGCGTCCCGGGCATTCAGGGCGATATTGATCAGCGCGGTTTCAAACTGGCTGGCGTCGACGCGCACATGGCAAGGACGCTCGGGCAACTGCACCTGCACATGGATACGTGCGCCGGTGACGCTTTCGAGCATCTCGCCGATATTCTTGACCCGCAGACCTGCATCGAAGACTTCCGGGTTGAGTGGCTGGCGTCGGGCGAAAGCGAGCAGTTGGCTGGTGAGTTTGCTGGCGCGCTCGACGGTGTCGGAAACGGCGCTCATATAGCGTTGGCGCCGTTCCTCGGACAACCCCGGTTGACGCAGGAAGTCCACCGACGAGCGGATGATGGTCAGCAAGTTGTTGAAGTCATGGGCCACGCCGCCGGTCAATTGGCCGATGGCTTCCAGCTTCTGGGACTGGCGCAACGCCGCTTCCGTCTGGGTGAGGGCGAGAGTGCGCTCCTGCACCCGTTGTTCTAGGGTGGCATTGAGCTCGGTGAACGCCGCCAGGCCCTCGCGTACGGCGGCGTCGGCGCGCACCCGCTCGATATGCGCCCAGGAACGCTCGGTGACTTCCCCGACCAGCGCCAAGTCGTAGGGCGACCAGACGCGTGCCGTCTTGTGGTGCACCGCCATCAACGCGGTCAGGCGGCCATCCTTGATCAGTGGGAAGCAGACGGTCGCCAGCGCGCCCAGGGCCTGGTAGCTGGCGGCTTCCTCCGGCGGGAATTCGACGCGGTTGTCCTGCACCACCAGCGGTTCTCCGGCACGCAGTTGCTGCACGGCCCGCGCGCCGAATGACGCCAGGCTGTAGTGGCCGACGATGCTCGGTGATCCCGGCGCGGCCCAGTTGCCACGAATCGTGAAGCCGTCTTCATCGGCATCCATGTCGGCGTAGGCACAGTTGGAGACGTGCAGGTGCTCGGCCAACAGGCGCGTGGTGGTGGACATGATGCTTTCGGCGTCAGTGGCATTGGCCACGGCGCTGCCCACGGCGTCCAGCACCGCCAGGCGGCGGTTGAGGAACACGGTGGCCGTGGTTTCGGTGACGGTATCCAGCATCCCGACAACCTTGCCCTCGGGATCGCGGATAGGGCTGTAGCAAAAGGTGAAATAGGCTTGTTCGAGGCCAGCGCCGCGCTCGATCAGCAGGGGGAAATTCTCGATATAGGTGGCATGCCCCTCAAACGCCGCATTGGCGATGGGACCCACGTCGGCCCAGACTTCACGCCACACCTCACTGAATGGACGACCCAGTGCAAAAGGTTTGTCGCCCAGGATCGGAATGAACGCGTCGTTGTACAACGTAGTCAGGTGAGGCCCCCAAATGATTGATTGTGGGAAGCTCGACGCAAAACACAACGCTACGGTGGTCTTGAGCACATCCGGCCACTGCTCCAGCGGCCCCAGGGGCGTACTCGTCCAATCATGCTGGCGAACCCGCTCAGCCATGTCGCTGCTGCTTTGCAGCCAATTCATCATTGCCAGAACACCTTGTTTGCCACGGTCTGTTTAACGCCTGAAAGGGGCGGCCCAACAAGCAACTGACCGGAATGCCCGCTGGCAGTTCAGCGGGATTATCGCGGTGATAGCAATTTGACGCACTATCCATTTGAGTGGATGTGCGGGTGGGCCTACTGGGCGCCAAAAACCCCCGTCCAGTAAATTCCTGCATCGCTCTTCGGGTCCATGGCATAGGCCGCACCCAACTCACGAAATTGCGGGTTCATCAGGTTGGCACAATGGCCCGGACTGGCAAGCCAACCGTCGACAACTTTGCGGGGTGTATCCAGACCGGCGGCGATGTTTTCGCCGATGTTCTTCGCAATATACCCAGCCAGTTCGGCTCGATCCCCAGGCGTGCGACCGTCGTGGTCGAGGTGATCGAAGAAATTACCGTTGGCCATGTTGCGTGTGTGGCTGTTGGCGGCGCCAGCGAGGTCGTCGTTCCAGGACAAGGGCGTGGTGGCCGTGAACGCCTGGGTGCCGCACTGGCGTGGTTGCGACCGCGCGGTGTTGACCAGGTTGAGCAGTTGCTTGCCTTCAGTCTGCCAATCGCCCAGGCCACTGGTGAGCAGTGGGCGGGCGAGCACGATGCGCCAGTCCTGGCCGCTGTTGCTCACGCCGATATCGACAAATTGCGGGTCCAGCACCACGCGGCAGAAGCTTTCACGCACCGCCTTCATGGCCGCCTGGGCATCTTTTGGCCCCGACAGGCTGATGGCCTGCACGTTGACCATCGGGTACGCGGCCCGCGCCAGCGCCTGCTGCAGGTCGCCTACGTTGGTGGCCGGCAGCACCAGCCGCGTGTCGCTGGCCAATGGCGGCAGTTCCTGGGAACCCTGGTCGCCGCAGCGTTGCACCTGGCTGCGGTATTGGTTGATCTGTTGTACCAACTGACTTTCTTCATTCGCCATCGCGCTGGCGCAGAACACCGTAGTGGCGGCCAGCGTCGTAAGACCCATCATCAATGACAGAACGCGCATGGACGTTACCCTTGAGCTTGAAAGTGCCCATGATGCGCGATGTAACCCGGTCTGGTGCAACGCCTTTTTTGTTTTTTTGCCTCAATGGGTGTTCTGCAGGGGGTTGAAGGCACTGAATCGGCGCCATGCCATCACCCATGCCAGCAGGATCAAGGTCAGTGCGACACCGAACGTTGCATGCAGGCCATAGATCACGGATTGGGGGAGCGCACGGGTGACATCCGGGCTGGCCCAGGCGAACACCGCGCCCAGCGCCCAGGTGCCGACAATCAGCCCGAGGTTGCGTGACAGGTTCAACAGGCCCGAGACGGTGCCGCGACGCGCGGCCTCCACGTCGCTCATCACAGCGGTGTTGTTGGCGGCCTGGAACAGGCTGTAACCCGTGGTCAGGATCACCAGTGCGCCCAGGTAGGCGAGCAGGCCCGACGCGAAAGACAACAGCAGCGCACCACAGGCCATCAGGCCCAGACCGGCCAGTGTCATGCGCGGGCTGCCGACGCGGTCGGTGAGCCAGCCGGCGGGGACGCCGCTGATGGCCGCGACACAGGGCCCGACCGCCATGACCAGGCCCATCCATTCGGGGTCGAGTCCCAGGCCTCGGGACAAATAGAACGGTCCGACCACAAAAGTGGCCATGATCACAGCCGCTACCAGGGCACTCATGACCAGGCCGGTGAGCAACGACGCATCTTTTAGTGATGCCCGGAAACTTGAGCCGTCGCGGGATGCCACGCGGGGCCGGTCAACCGGCAGATAGCGGTAGGCTAGGGCGACGGCCACCCCAGCCAATGGCACGCCAATCAGGAAAATCGCGCGCCAGCTCCACAGGCTCAGCAATACACCACCGACACTGGGCCCCATTGCAGTGCCGACGGCGGACATCGTGCCCAGCAAACCCATCACGCGGCCGGTACGCTCCTTGGTAACAGTGTCTGCGACCATGCCGAGGGCCATTGCCATCATTACGGCTGCGCCGAGGCCTTGCAGTACGCGTGCTGCAACCAGCCACGCAAGGGACGGCGCCAAGCCGCACAACCCGCACGCCACGGCGAACAGCAGCAACCCGGCAAGCAACAATCGCCGCCGTCCAAACCGGTCTCCCAGGCGTCCGGCACTCACTATCACCGCCGTGATCGCCAACAGGTAAGCCAGCACCACCCACTGCACGGCGTGGAAAGAGGCATCGAACGCCCGCGTCAGGCTGGGCAGGCCAACATTCGCAATGCTGGTACCCAGCGAGGCCAGCAGCATGGACAGGGATAGACTGATGAGGCTGCCGCGTGGGGAGTTCTGCATGGGCAATTCCTTGAATGAAGAGAACTGTCACAAATCTACGGCGTGACCTAACATGGCGGAAGACGCATGGATTGCAGTTAATAGATGCATGTAACGCCTTGTAAGGAGCGCAGATGCCCGATCTCAACCTGCTGATCACCTTGGATGTGCTGCTCGCCGAAGGCAGTGTCGCGGCTGCTGCTAAACGCCTGCGCCTGAGCCCGTCGGCCATGAGCCGTGCCCTGGCCCGATTGCGCGAGACCACCGGCGACCCCTTGCTGGTACGCGCCGGTCGCGGCCTGGTGCCCACGCCCAGGGCGGTGGCGTTGCGTGAGCAGGTGAGCCGCTTGGTGCAAGAGGCCAATGCTGTGCTGCGTCCCGTGCAATCTCTGGACATGGCCCAGGTGGCGCGCACCTTCACCCTGCGCACCAGCGAAGAGTTCGTCGAAAACTTCGGCCCGGCATTGCTGGCGCGTATCGCGCAGGACGCGCCCGGCGTGCGCCTGCGCTTCATCAATAAAATCGACAAGGACAGCACCTTGCTGCGTGAGGGCAGCGTCGACCTGGAAACCGGCGTGGTCGACCCCACCGCCAGCCCGGAAGTGCTGACCCAGGCGCTGTTTCGCGATCGTCTTGTCGGTGTGGTCCGCAGTGGCCATACCCTCAGCCGAGGTGACGTCAGCGTCGAGCGGTATGCCGCAGGCCAGCACGTCTACGTCTCCCGGCGCGGCCAGGACCGAGGGCAGATCGACGACGCGCTCGACGCCCAGGGCCTCACGCGACAGATCAATACCGTGGTCGCTGGTTTCGCCACCGCCATCGCCTTGGCCCGTGATACTGACCTGATCGCCAGCGTGCCGGAACGCTACACCGCCCACCAACGGCAAGGCCTGCACAGCTTCGCATTGCCGCTGACATTGCCCGCCTTCACCGTGTCGATGCTCTGGCACCCCAGGCTGGACGCTGACCTGGCCCATCGCTGGTTGCGCGGATGTTTGCGTGAGGTGTGCGGGCTGCAACAGGTACAATCGCCGCTGTCTTGACGCTAAACCCAGGAATTTGCATGTTCAGCCTTACCCGCTACACCACACCGTGCCCCGAGCCTGTTAATGCTCAGATCCTGCAGATGGTGGTGGACAACCTCACCGACATCAGCAGCGTGGCGCTGCCGCCGAGCAACCTGCTGTACAACATCTACCAGTACGCCATTGGCTTTGAGGTGCACCTGTACCTGGAGGCGCTGAATGGTGCCAAGGGCATTGCCGTCGAGTTGGTGGTGGCGATGGAAGAGGACAAGCTGATCGGCTTTTGCCTGTACCTGCCGGTGAAGGATGACCCGCAAGCCTGCGGTATCGCGTTCATGGCGGTGCAGCTTGGCCACCGGCGCCAGGGTGTGGCACGTGCAATGATGGGTGACGTACTGAGCCGTTATCCCCATGCGGAGTTGGCGTGTTCAGTGGAGAAAGTGCCGGCGTTCGAAGCCATGGGCTTCCAAGTGCGCGGCGCGCGGGGCACCCAGGTGCTGATGAACACACGGGACTACGGCACGGACGGCTTGATGGGCGTGCTGGATGTGGCGGCGATCTACAGCTCATTGGAGGTGCGGCAGATTCATACCTACCTCCTGCAAAAACATGGCAAGCGCGCCATGGTGGATGCCGAGAAACAGCGGGATCGGCATCTTGATCAACTGGCGCGCAAGGTGCAGATGTTCGTACAGAAGCGGGGCTGAACGACAGCCCCGCACTGACCTTATGGCTTGGCCAGGTTCCAGTTACCGCCAACCCCGTCACCGGTGATGTCGCCCGGCTTGCTGTCCTTGACCCAGGTGTACAGCGCCTGGCCCTTGTAGGCCCACTGCTTGCTGCCGTCGTCACGGGTGATCACGGTGTAGCCGTCAGCATCCTTCGCCGCCGCCGAGGCAGTGAACGCCGGCCAGTTGGCCAGGCACTGGCCGTTGCACACGGACTTGCCGGCGCTGTCTTTGGCGAAGGTGTAGAGGGTCATGCCTTTGCTGTCCACCAGCACTTTACCCTTGGCGCTGTCGGCCACTTTGGCCGGGGCGGCGAAGGCCAAGGAGGAGGCGCAAGCGATGACGACGGCAGCCGCGAGGGAGAATTTTTTCAGCATGACGAACTCCTGGTGTTTTTAGGTTTGAGTACTGGCGTTGTGCTGTATTCACACGCCGTACTCAGGTAAACACCCGCCGCGCCGGTTTATTCCTCACCCGTCAGAAATTATTTAAACACGGCCACGATTGACCATCGCCAGAATGGTTGCCAACAACTCCTGCTGCGCCTCTTCGCGACTGATCTCAGCACTGGCCGCTGCCTGGGACAGCGCCTCCGCCGCCCCCAACATACCGCGCAGTCCCGCCTGGGATATGCGGCCAAAGGGCGACAGCGCGTCACGGCATTTGTCGAGAAAGATCGCCTCGTACTGGCGCTTGAGGGCTTCCAGTTCCGGCGAACTGCTGAGGGCTGCAATCACCCCCGGGATTTCCCGGCCCTGCAACAACACGCAGTCCACATAGGAGGAAGCGATCACCCAGGCGCGATCGTCAAGGGTTGCGCTGCTGGCTGCGATGGCGCTGGCAAAGACCTGGTCCTGACGCGCATCGAAATCTTCATACAACGCGGCCAGCAACCCGGCGCGGGTGACGAAATGGTCATAGACCACCGGCTTGGTCACGCCCGCCAACTCCGCCAGGCGGCCGAGTGTGAGGGCTTCGGTGCCTTCATCGCGCACCAGTTGCCAGGCCACATCGAGCAATTGGCGAAGGCGATCTTCGCGAGACAGGCGACGACGAGGAGCAGGAGACGCTGTACTTGACATGCTTATATACCAAAAGTAACTTACTAATCGTAACTTAAACCCAGCGTAACCTCTCAGGGAGTCAATGTCATGCACGCACTCATCGTTGTTGCTCACCACGACCCGCAATCCCTCACCCACAGCGTGGCCGCCCAGGTAGCCGCCGGCCTTGCTGCGTCGGGCCACACCTTCGAAATGGCCGACATCGCCGCCGAAGGGTTCGACCCGCGCTATAACGCAGCCGACCATTTGGTACACCGTACGCGCGCCACGGCTCCGGCGGACGTATTGGCTGAACAGGCCCGTATCGACCGCGCCGATGCGCTGGTGCTGGTGTTTCCGATCTACTGGTGGTCGCTGCCGGGGCTGCTCAAAGGCTGGATCGACCGCGTATTCATCAATGGCTGGGCCATCGATTACGGTCCCGATACCCCGGTGGTGAAAAGACTGCGGCACTTGCAGGTGCATCTGCTGGCGTTGGGTGCAGCCGATGACGATGCATTTGATCGACATGGCTACGCCAAGGCGATGCGCACGCAGATCGACTACGGGATCTTCGATTACTGTGGCGCGCAGGTGGTCACGTCCGAGTTGTTGCTGGACTCCGAAAGCGGCGGGGCGCAGGCGCATTTGGAAAAGGCCAAGACCTTGGGCCTGGGGCTGTTCCAAGTCGAAACGGTCGCCGGTTGATTCAACTCATGGAACCGAGAGGTATTGGATGACCAATCAGGGAGTTCATAACCACTGGAGATTTACTGATGACTTCAATTTCTGGCATACCTGGAACCGCGTTTATTGCTCCCATTATTGATACGTCCCAGGGAAAACCCACGACAGATCAAGTGAGGCAAGATCAACAAAACAATGCGAACAAAAGCCATCCATTTCCCAACGTCTCACCTGAACAACTTCAGCGCTTGAACGAGGAACAACTGAGCAGGCTCAACGAATATCCCAATATGACCTATCAACAAGTGATCGGTGGGCATGGAATGAAAGGTGCCGATAATTTTATCTGGTAACTACGTCGGTTGGGGCGGGCGCCGTGCTGATGCGCTGAGATAACTGGTTACCGTCCAAACAGATCATGTGCATCCAGCAACCGATGGGCAATCTCCGGCCGCCTCTCCATACCCTTACGGATTGCGGCCGGAATCGACAGCCGAGTCTTGCGACACAAGCCTGGCAGTTCGTCGATCACGATTTGAATCCCGCGCATGCTTTTAACTTCGGTGTGGCCGGGTGCGATATGTATGCGGATGCCCAGCTGTTGGAGCATCAAGTGTTGCATGTGTTCCAGGTCGGTCAGGCTTTGAAGATTTTCCAGGCGCTCCAGCAGCTTTTTCTCTTCCTGGCGGGTCAGTTGCAGGATGCGTTGGTCTGCACCAGGAGTACCCAGCAGTTGTTCGCGCTCGCAGTCACACACAGCAGGTGGGCAGGGTTGGCGAATTGTCATGATCACTCCCTCCCCACGCGGTTGCCGACGGCTTAGTAGGTCAGTTGCACGCCCAGGCTACCCAGAGCATTCCAGTACTCAGGATAGGTCTTCCCCACGCAGTCGGGGTCCTGGATCTTAACCCCTGAGACTTTCAAACCCGCGAGGGCAAAGCACATGGCGATGCGGTGGTCGGCGTGAGTGTTGATCAGCGCGTTGCACGACGTGCCGGCCAGGGCAGGATCGCTGGCCACCAGCAAGTCGTCGCCTTCGATGGTCGCCAGGCCCGGGCGGATCTCGTTGAGGCCGTCATGCAGCGCCTGTACGCGGTCACATTCCTTGACCCGCAGGTTGGCCAGCTCGGTGAAGCGCACCGGGGTGTTGTTGAACGCGGCGAGCACCGCCAGGGTCGGGATGGCATCCTGCATCTGCGAGCCCACCACCGTGGCCTGCATGTTCGGGAATTGCGCGATCACGGCCTGGGCCTTGGCGTCCGGCTGGGTGAAATCCTGCGCGGCCACGCCGATGTCGATGCGGCCACCGGTCAACACTTCAGCGGCCCACAAGTAGGTGGCAGCGGAGGCGTCGGGTTCGATCAGGTAATCATGGGCGGTGTAACCGCCAGGGGCGACGCGCCAGGTGGTGTCGTCGACCGCTTCGACCTGGGCACCGAAGGCGCGCATGCAGTCCAGGGTCAGGTCCACGTAGCCACGGGCACCGATGTCCTTGCCAGTCAGCGCCACTTCAATCGGCGCTTCGCCACAGGCAGCGAGCATCAGCAGGGCCGATACGTACTGGCTGGACAAGCCGCCGTCGATCTCGAAACGCTTGGCCTTGATCTTGCCGACGCCGTGTACGGTCACGGGTGGGCAACCGGTGGGGCTGTCGACCTGGATGCCGTTCTGGCCGAGGGTTGCCAGCAGTGGGCCGATCGGGCGTTTTTGCATGTAGTCGTCGCCGTCCAGCACCACGGTGCCTTCGACCGTGGTCACGGCGGCGGTGAGGAAGCGCATGGCGGTGCCGGCGTTGCCGAGGAACAGTGGCTGTGGCGGAAGTTGCAGTTTGCCTTGGCTGGTGACGACGAAGGTGGTGTCGTCGGGCTCGTCGATGGTCACGCCCATTTGGCGCAGGGCCACGGACATGTGGCGGGTGTCGTCGCTCTTGAGTGCGCCGCTGAGGCGGCTGGTGCCTTTGGCCAGGGCGGCGAGCAGGAGGGCGCGGTTGGTAATGGATTTGGAGCCGGGGGGCGCGACCTTGCCATTGAGGGGGACGTTGGGCGGGGTGACGGTCACGGTTTTCTGCGAACTCAAGGTACAGGGCTCCTGATTCATGGCACGGGCGGCGGGCGGACCCGAATAATCAGCCAAAGCGGCGGTGCTTGTCGAGCGCGGGGTCATGGCCGCTGATATTTATTGTGTGTACATCAATCCAACTGTAGGAGCTGGCTTGCCAGCGATGGCGTTTGTTCGGTGTACATATCCGTTATTTGGGTAGCGGCGGCTTAGGGTTCCGCCCTTACGGCGGGTCACTTTTGGAAAAGAGCCCCAAAAGTAACCAAAAGGGCTCTTGCCCCAACACTCGGCACCTCGCTTAGGCTCGGTGTGCCCGAACGCAGACTTGAATCCGTGGGCCGCCGCG
>NZ_JACAQP010000022.1:62170-72196 GCF_013387025.1 Pseudomonas reactans
TTCGCATCGTGGATACGCGGTCTTGTAGGAGCCGGGGGGACGCCTAGTTCTTGCCGGCGATGCAGGCGCCTCGGTCCCTGCAGGCTGTTATCGCTTCGCCAACCAGTAATCATGCAGCTCCCGCGCTGCCGGTTCGATTTCGCTGACGCGTTGCTGGTGTGCCTGCACATCCAGGTCGGCCGGGAGTTCGAAGTTGTCTTGTTCGGCGCACCAGGAGATTTTTTCCAGCAGTGCAGCCTGTTCTGCCGGCAGTTCCGGCCAGTTGCCGATGGCGGCGCCGCGGATGTAGCCAAAGCACCATTCCTCGGCGAGGGTCACGGGGTGGCCTTGGTGTTCGGTTTCGTCGAAGCGGGCTTTGAAACCGGCGGCGTCGGTCGCCAGTTGTGCGGCCAGGGTGTTGAGGTGGCGCACGCACAGTTCGAGGAAGCTTTGCGCTTCGTCCATGTTGTCCCATTCCGGGTTCTGGCCGCCCCAGATTGCGGGGAACCACTCAGCCACGTCTACCTGGGCCGGGCTGGAGACCAGCGCGGTGAAGTAGCCGTCGAGTTCGGCCAGGTTCAGCACCGAGTGGTCGTCACCGTACTTGAGCAGGGTGTTTTCGATGAATTCGAATTCGGCGGCAGTGAGGGGTTGGGCGTGCATGGGGCATATCCTTTAAACGTCGAGCGCCGCGAATGGAGCGGCTTAAAGCGCGAAGGATGGCGTGTGTGCGGGGTTTTATCCAGCCTTTTGCAGCGTTTTCACCCGCGTCGGTTGCACAGCTTGCTGACGCACATCGAGCCGACTACTGCCAGGATGATCGGCACCAGGAAGTCATGGTCGATGCGGGTGAATTCCGCCACCAGCACAATCGCGGTCAATGGCATGCTCATGCTGGCGGCCAGGAAGGCGGCGGCGCCGATGATTGCGAATGCGCCCAAGGGCACGCCGGGCCAAACCAGGCTCCAGGCGCCGCCGAGGAGGATGGCCAGTAAGGCGCCATTGGCCAGGCCGGGGGTGAGCAAGCCGCCTTCGGCGCCGGCGCGCAAGCTGCTGGTAGTGATCAGGACTTTGACCACCAGCAACAACGCGGCCAGGCCTATGGTCAGTTCATTGTCGAAACCCAGCTGCGCCGGGCCTTTGCCATTGCCGAGGATTTGCGGCAATACCATCGCCAGGCCGCCGATGATCGTGAAGTTGATCAATGACAGCACTGGCAGGCGCCAGCCCCTGGCCGCATTCGCCCGCGCCTTGCCGGTGAGCCGCGTGAAAGCGTACGCCGCCACGCCGAAGACCGGGCCGCAGACCACCGCCCAGGCGATCAGGGCAGGGTTCAATACGAAGTGCGGAACTGCATATTGCGATTCCGCACCCAGCCCGATCCACGCCACCGAGGCCGCAATCGCCGAGGTCGCCAGTGCAATCACCGCCGCCGGCCAACTGAATGCGCCCACCAGCACTTCCAGCACAAACACCGCACCACCCAAAGGCACGTTGTACACCGCCGCCAGGCCCGCGCCGGCGCCACAGGCGACGATCAGGCGATGCATCTGCGGGTCGAGTCGCGCCTGCTGGGATAACCAGGTGGCGACCAACGCGCCGACTTCCCGTGGCGCCACTTCACGCCCCAGGGGCGAACCCAGGGCCACGGTGATGATCTGCAGCACGGCGTGGGCGAGGGTGGTCTTGGGCGGCATGATCGGCATCTTTTCCGACACCGCTTGTTTGATGCTCACCAGCGGCCTGCCATAGCGATAAATCACCCACCAGCCCACTCCTGCGACCAGGCCGCACACAACCAGCACCAGCAAGCGCCGCTCGGGCGCCGCCGCCGTCACGCCCAACAGGAACGTTTCATGGCTGACCAGGCTGTCCAGGCTATAACCGTAGGCCAGGTGCTGAATGCCATGCAGCAGCAACGCCAGCAACATCCCGCCCAACCCCGCGCCGATGCCGGTGAACACGACCACCAGGGCGAGGATCAAGGATGAGCGAAACGGGGTCGGCATAGGCGGCTCCAGGCAATGGCCCTGATTGTATAGCCGATAAATCGACCGCCCTGGATGAAATGTATCGGCGCTGCATGAACCGCGCGGCCACAACATTCCATTACCTTTGCCCGTCCCGTTTTTGGCCGATGTGCCGTCACGTTCCCTTGTTATAGTTCGGGCCTTATCACTCGCCAGTCAGGGATCACTGCCATGTCCGAATACCAAGCTTTCGTCGTCGAACTCACCGGCAACGTTGCCCATGTGCAGATCAACCGCCCGGAAAAGATCAACGCGATGAACGCGGCGTTCTGGACCGAAATCATCGACATTTTCCAGTGGGTCGAAGACACCGACGCCGTGCGCGCCGTGGTGCTCAGCGGTGCCGGCAAGCATTTCTCCTCCGGTATCGACCTGATGATGCTGGCCTCGGTGGCCAATGAATTCGGCAAGGATGTGGGCCGCAATGCGCGCTTGCTGCGCCGCAAGATCCTGGAGCTGCAAGCCTCGTTCAATGCGGTCGACAACTGCCGCAAGCCGGTGTTGGCGGCGATCCAGGGTTACTGCATCGGCGGTGCCATCGACCTGATCAGCGCCTGCGATATGCGCTACGCCGCCGAAGGCGCGCAATTCTCCATCAAGGAAATCGACATTGGCATGGCCGCCGACGTCGGCACCCTGCAGCGCCTGCCGCGCATCATCGGCGATGGCATGCTGCGTGAACTGGCCTACACCGGCCGCCAGTTCGGCGCTGAAGAGGCGCGCAGCATCGGCCTGGTCAATCGCGTCTATCCCGATCAGGACAGCCTGTTGGCCGGGGTGATGGAGATTGCCCATGAAATCGCCGCCAAGTCGCCGATTGCGGTCACCGGCACCAAGGCCATGATCAGCTACATGCGTGACCATACAGTCAATGACGGCCTGGAATACGTTGCCACTTGGAACTCGGCTATGTTGCAATCCAACGACCTGCGCGTGGCCATCGCGGCCCATATGAGTAAGCAGAAACCCGAATTCGTGGATTGACTGACATGACCCCAGGCTGGATTACCACAACGCTGCTGGACAACGACACCCCCGGTGGCTGGGCCGTTGCCCGCAGCCGCGACGGCTTTTTGCATGACACCAACGGCCCGTTGTTCCCCCGGGAATGGCTCAAGCGCCAGGACCTGTCGGTGTTCGCCGAACACGGCATCGGCCACCTCGACGGCGAGCCGGTGTACCTGCTGGAACTCAATGCTTCTACTGAAGTGCCGGGTTGCAGCTGGCAGGGGCTGCGCGGCTTCATGCTGCAAGGCGACCACACGCTGTACAAAGTGCTGGGGTATGCAGCACAGATCGGCACCTGGGCGCGTGAACACCGGTTTTGTGGGAGTTGCGGCCAGGCCATGGTCCAGGTGCCACGCGAACGCGCGATGTTCTGCCAGGCGTGCGACCTGCGCAGCTACCCGCGTATCTCGCCGAGCATGATCGTGCTGGTGACCCGTGGCGACGAGATCCTGCTGGCGCGTTCGCCACGCTTTGTCACGGGGGTGTACAGCACGTTGGCGGGGTTTGCCGAGCCGGGCGAGTCGGCCGAAGACTGCCTGATCCGCGAGGTGCGCGAGGAAGTGCAGGTGGAGGTCAAGAACATCCAGTACATGGGCAGCCAGTGCTGGCCGTTCCCGCATTCGATGATGCTCGGCTTCCATGCCGAGTACGCTGGTGGTGATATCGTGCCTCAGGCCGACGAGATCGAAGACGCGCAGTGGTTCAATATCCACGACTTGCCGCCGTTGCCGGCGTCACGTTCGATTGCGCGTTACCTGATCGACCTGTATCTGGCCCGCCGACTAGGCCACGCTGAACCAGTGCTGCCAGGCTAGGCGCACGGTCAGGCCAAGGACCACGGTGATGAACACCGGGCGAATGAATTTGGCGCCGCCGCTGATCGCGCTGCGTGCGCCAAAGAATGCACCACACATCACCGACACGCCCATGGCCAGGCCGACGATCCAGTCCACCGAACCATTGATGATGAACACCGTCAGCGCCCCCGCGTTGCTGACGAAGTTCATGCTGCGCGCCACGCCGCTGGCTTTCACCAGGTCGATGGGGTGCAACAGCATTGTGCTCACGGTCCAGAACGCTCCCGTACCAGGGCCGGCCACACCATCGTAGAAGCCCAGGCCGAAGCCTTGGGTGGATTGCCATTTCTTCTTGATCGGTGCATCGGCGTCCACTGGCGCCTTGGGCGTGCCGCCGAACAACAGGTACACGCCGCAGGCGAACACGATCACCGGAAGCATCTTGTTCAGGGTTTCAGCGGGCAGGTAGTGGGCGACCACGGCGCCGGTCAGCGCACCGATCAGCGTGCCGACGATGGCATGCACCCACTGGCGCGGATGGAACAATTTGCGCCGGTAGAAGGTAAAGCTGGCAGTGGCCGAGCCGAAGGTAGAACTGAGCTTGTTGGTGCCCAGTACCAGGTGCGGCGGCATGCCGGCGGTGAGCAGGGCGGGGGTAGTGAGCAGGCCGCCGCCACCGGCGATGGCGTCGATGAAACCGGCGATAAAGGCGACAACGGCCAGGATTGCCAGGGTGGTGAGGTCTACGCTGAGTTCGAAGGGCATGGGCAGGGCTTTTCTGGCAGGGTGCGCAGCGAAGAGGCTGGGCGAAAGGCCGCTATCTTACTCGCCTGCTGCACGCAGATCCAAATGTAGGAGCCGGCTTGCCGGCGATGGCGTCTTTGAAATCGCCATCGCCGGCAAGCCGGCTCCTACAGTTTGATTGCGTCGAGTCCGTTATTTGTGGCTGCCCAGCCACTCCAACGCCGTCCGCCAGATACAAATCCCGAGGAAATACGCCGACATCACCGACCATAACCCAAACGTCCACGGGTTGGTGTTCGGGTAATCCATCACCATCAGGAAGCTGCACAGCAGCCAGATCGTGGTCACCGCGATGTTGATCGGCATAAATCGCTTCACCCGGAACGGGTGCAGGAATTTCATCGGCGTCACGGTCAGCAGGGCCAGGCCGATCACCGTCAGCAAGGTCACCCAGGCTTCCGGCTGGATGATGTAGACGCACAAGGCCACCACATTCCACGCGGCGGGGAAGCCGACGAAGTAGTTGTCCTTGCTCTTCATATTGACGTTGCAGAAGCAGAACAGCGATGACACCAGGATCACCGACACCGTGAAGAGATGGGTAAAGTCCGGCAGGTCGATGTAGCGATAGATAAACAGTGCGGGGATAAACACATAGGTGAGGTAATCGATCACCAGGTCGAGTACCGAGCCGTCGAAGCTCGGCAGTACCGTGCTCACATTCACCCGTCGCGCCAGTGAGCCATCAACCCCGTCCACCACTAACGCAAGGCCCAGCCACAGCAGGCAGGCCTTGGGTGAGTTTTCCAGCAGCGCCAGGGTGGCCAGGAAGGCCAATACCACACCGGTGGCGGTAAAGCCGTGGGCGCCCCAGGCTTTGAGTCTGGCTACATGCAGGGTCGATATCACGGGCGGTTCTCCAAAAGGTGAAACGGGGCAGCCGACGGCGTGACGCCGTCGAGTCTGGCCGGGGAATGCAGGTATCGACCGGGAAGGGGGTAAGAAGGTTCACCACCCCGGTGTATCACTTAGCGTAGCAAGCGTCAGCCGTTTCGGCATCAGCCCTGGCGGAACACCAGCGCCTTCAAGCCACTTTGTGGGTCGATATCCGGAAATTCCGGCGGGTTTTGCAGCCGCTCGACAAAACGCAGGCCCGGTGCCTCGCGGGTGACGCCGTCGATCAGGAAGTCTTCGCCGAAGGCCGGGTCGTTCATGCACGCCAGTACGGTGCCCTGTGGCGTGAGCAGATCCGGCAGGCGGCGCAGTACGCGCTGGTAGTCCTTGGTCAGCAGGAAGCTGCCTTTCTGGAATGACGGCGGATCAATGATCACTAAGTCGTAGGGGCCGTTGTTAGTAACCTTGGCCCAGGACTTGAACAGGTCGTGGCCCAGGAAGCTGACGTTGCTCAGGTCATGACCATTCAGGCGATGGTTGTCGCGACCCCGGCTCAGGGCGCCACGGGCCATGTCCAGGTTTACCACGTGTTCGGCGCCGCCTTCGATGGCGGCCACGGAAAACCCGCAGGTATAGGCAAACAGGTTGAGCACCCGCTGGCCCTTGGCCTGCTCACGCACCCAGTTGCGGCCGTAGCGCATGTCGAGGAACAGCCCGCTATTCTGTTTTTTACCCAGGTCGATCAGGTAGCGCAGGCCGCCTTCAGTAATGGTCAATTCGTCGACCGGGTTGCCCGACAGCCATTCGGTGGTGCTTTGCGGCAGGTAACGGTGTTGCAGGGCGATGGTGTAGGTGCCGAACTCGGTTTGCAGCAAGTGCTTCAAGGCTTCCAGCTGCGCAGCGTCCGGCTCCTTGAACAGCGCCACCAGCAGCACGCCTTGCAACCAGTCCACCGTCAGTTGCTCCAGGCCCGGCCAGCAACGGCCACGGCCGTGGAACAGGCGGCGGGTTTCAGCCGGTGGCGTCGCCAGGGCGGCGAGCAGGTGGGTGTGCAGGGTGGCGAGTGCGTCTGGGGTCATCATTAAACGTCGGTCGTTGAGCGGGCGGCATTTTAAACACAATTGCGGGCTATCGTCCTGCTTGAGCATAACGTGCTGGAAAAAACACGATTGGCAGTGATTCATGCTCAAAATTCAACGGCGCGCGCCTGATAACAGGCAAAAAATCCTCCCGCACCGACATAAACTGGAAAAAAAGCCCGGAGGTGCCCATGAACGGTTTCACGAATGCGGTGATGGATCAGCAAGAGTTGGATGAGTGGCGCGACGCCCTGGCGTCCCTGGTCAGCCATGCCGGCCCCGCGCGGGCGCGGCAGATCCTCGACCTGCTGGCGCAAGATGCCAGCGCTCCGCACATCGACTGGAAACCGCGCCACGGCACGCCCTACATCAATAGCATCAGCGTGGCGCAGCAACCAGCATTCCCCGGCGACCTGGCTACCGAAGAGCGTCTGGCCTCGCTGGTGCGCTGGAACGCCTTGGCCATGGTGGTGCGCGCCAACCAGGCCTACGGCGAGTTGGGCGGTCATATCGCCAGTTACGCCAGTGCGGCGGACTTGTTCGAAGTCGGCTTCAACCACTTTTTCCGCGCACGGAACGAGGGCTTCGGCGGCGACTTGGTGTTCTATCAGCCGCATTCCGCGCCAGGCATCTATGCACGAGCCTTTCTTGAAGGCCGTTTGAGCGAAAACGACCTGGCCCACTATCGCCAGGAAATAGGTGGGCCCAAGCAGGGCGCACGCGGCCTGTCCAGCTACCCGCACCCGTGGCTGATGCCGGACTTCTGGCAGTTCCCCACCGGTTCCATGGGCATCGGCCCGATCAGTTCGATTTTCCAGGCGCGCTTCATGCGCTACTTGCAGCACCGCAATTTGCAGGACACCACCGACCGCCACGTGTGGGGCGTCTTCGGCGACGGCGAAATGGACGAACCGGAAAGCATGTCGGCTCTGACCCTGGCCGCCCGCGAAGGCCTGGACAACCTGACCTGGGTGGTCAACTGCAACCTGCAACGCCTCGACGGCCCGGTGCGTGGCAACGGGCGCATCATCGATGAACTGGAGGCCTTGTTTGCCGGCGCCGGCTGGAACGTGATCAAGCTGGTGTGGGGATCGGACTGGGATGCGTTGTTGGCCAAGGACGCCGATGGTTCGCTGGTCAACACTTTGTCCAACACCGTCGACGGTCAATTCCAGACTTTCGCCGCGAAGGACGGGGCCTACAACCGCGAGCACTTCTTCGGCCAGAGTGAGTCCCTGGCCCGGCTGGTCGAGGGCATGAGCGATGAGCAGATCGACCGCCTCAAGCGTGGCGGCCACGACATGGTCAAGATCCATGCGGCCTACCACGCCGCGCGCGCAGTCAAAGGCAAACCCACGGTGATCCTGGCCCAGACCAAGAAGGGCTTTGGCATGGGCGAGGCCGGGCAGGGCAAGATGACCACCCACCAGCAGAAGAAATTGGACCGCGATGCGTTGATCGCCTTCCGCAATCGCTTCCAATTGCCGCTGACCGATGAACAGACCGAATCCCTGAGCTTTTTCAAACCGGCCGAGGACAGCCTGGAGTTGCGCTATCTGCACCAGCGTCGCTCGGCGTTGGGCGGCTACGTGCCCAGTCGCAGCCAGGTCGCCGCCCCGGTCAGCGTGCCGGCCGTATCGGGTTATGCCGCCTTCGCCACGGCGGCCGACGGCAAGGAAATGTCCACCACCATGGCCTTCGTGCGCATGTTGACCAACCTGCTCAAGGACAAGGCGCTGGGGCCGCGCATCGTGCCTATCGTGGCAGATGAAGCGCGCACGTTCGGCATGGCCAACCTGTTCAAGCAGATCGGCATTTATTCCAGTGTCGGCCAGCGCTACGAGCCGGAAGACATCGGCTCGATCCTCAGCTACCGCGAAGCCACCGACGGGCAGATCCTGGAGGAGGGCATCAGCGAAGCCAGCGCTATCAGTTCCTGGGTCGCGGCGGCCACCAGTTATTCGGTGCATGGCCTGCGCATGTTGCCGTTCTACATCTATTACTCGATGTTCGGCTTCCAGCGCGTTGGTGACCTGATCTGGGCTGCCGCCGACCAACGTGCCCGTGGCTTCCTGCTTGGCGCCACCGCCGGACGCACCACCCTGGGTGGCGAAGGCTTGCAGCATCAGGATGGCAGCAGCCACCTCACTGCGGCCACCGTGCCCAACTGCCGCGCCTATGACCCGGCGTTCGCCGGGGAATTCGCGGTGATCCTCGACCACGGCATGCGCCAGATGCTGGAACACGACGTGGACGAGTTCTACTACGTGACCCTGATGAACGAAAACTACCCGCAGCCGAGCCTGCCGGAAGGCGTTGAAGCGGCGATCATCAAGGGTATGTACCGCCTGCAAGGCACGACCAATGCCAAGGTGCGCCTGCTCGGGTCCGGCACGTTGGTACGCGAGGCGCAAGCGGCGGCACAGTTGCTGGCGGACGATTGGCAGGTGGAGAGCGAAGTGTTCAGCGTCACCAGTTTCAGCGAACTGGCGCGAGATGCGCGGGAGGTTGAACGCTGGAACCGCTTGCATCCGCAGGCCGTTGCGCGGGTCAGCCATGTGAAAGCGTGTTTGCCCAACGGCGCGCCGGTGATCGCGGTGTCCGACTATGTGCGGGCAGTGCCGCAGATGATTGGCGCTTACCTGGATTCCAGCTACACCGTGCTGGGGACGGACGGCTTTGGGCGCAGTGATACGCGGGCGGCGTTGCGAGATTTCTTTGAGGTGGACCGCCATCACATTGTGCTGGCGGCGCTGACGGCGTTGGTGAAGCAGGGGCATCTGGAGGCGCGGGTATGCCAGGAGGCGATTGAGCGTTATGACCTGCAGGCCGAACGCGCAGCCTCCTGGAATTGCTGAGTCAGAAACTGGCTATCAGTGGAGGCCCAAACGCCTCCCTGATAAACCCCGGGGCGATATACCGCTCGTAATGCGCCTCGGACAGCAGGAAAAACTCTCGGTCAATCGCATCCCGCAGATCCGCCAGGCTGCGCTCGCGAAACTCCGGCAGCAACGCCAGCCCATACGCGTCCAGCTTGGAAATCACCCGCGCACCCCGGGCAATCAGCTGATACGCCCAACAGTACGCCGACTGGTGCGGCATGAAGCGGATCTTGCGCGACTCAAGCTGCTGGCGCAGCAGGTGCGCATCAAACACCTCCAACTTGCTGGTCATAACCTGCACCAGCAATTGCTCCAGGCGCAGCCACACCGCCTGTTTCTCGTCGGCGTTATAGCCGTTCCACTGGATTACTTCGTGGTGATAACGCTTGCAGCCCCGGCAGACCAGATCCCCGTAAACGGTGGAGCACAGGCCGACGCAGGGGGTCTTGATGGTTTGATTGGGCATAAAAACTATTTAACGGGTATCAACACCAAACCTGTAGGAGCCGGCTTGCCGGCGATGGCGCCCGCATGATCGCCATCGCCGGCAAGCCGGCTCCTACACGTTAGTCCCAGCTCAGCGCGCCGCCGGTCTGGTACTCGATCACACGGG